>JBDSPM010000190.1:0-6825 GCA_039930325.1 Saprospiraceae bacterium | reverse complement strand
ATTACGCAACGCAAAGGTCCGTCGATCCTCATTGATAAAGATGAAGAACCTTTCAAAGTTGATTTTGAAAAAATAGCATCCCTTCGTCCCTCATTCAGTCCCACGGGCACAGTGACGGCAGCAAATGCATCAACGTTAAATGACGGGGCGGCGGCTATCATCCTTGCGAGTGCTGATGCAGTGAAAAAATATGCACTCAAACCATTAGCCAGGATAGTGTCATACGCTGACGCGGAGCAGGATCCTATGTGGTTTACGACAACGCCTACACTTGCTGCACCGCTTGCTTTGAAAAGGGCAGGGTTAAATAAGAATGATATTGATTTTTATGAAGTCAATGAAGCATTTGCGGTTGTAACACTGGCTTTCGAGCAGGTCATTGATGTGGTGCATGAAAAAGTAAATATCCATGGAGGTGCTTGTTCGCTGGGTCATCCATTGGGAGCATCTGGCGCAAGAATTGTAACCACGCTTACCCATGTACTTCAGCACAGTGGTGGCAAATATGGCCTCGCTACCTTGTGTAATGGAGGTGGTGGTGCGTCTGCTTTAATCATTGAAAAGGTCTGATCATTTCACTTTTGGTTTACACAGAAGAATATGCTGGGAAATAAAATCCGTGGATACACTCGATTGGTGTTCATTGCGCTGCTCAGTGCAATTTCTTTTTTAGTGGTTTTGATTATTGGTTTGTTTCCTCTCCAAAAAGATAAGAAGTATAAGATGGGCCTTGCCATTAGGAAGGTTTGGTCCAGGATATGTCTTTGGATCTTAAATTTTAAAGTTGAATTGATCGGGCAATTTCCGCGTGACAGGAATTATTTGTTTGTTGGCAATCACCGTTCCTCACTCGATCCGTTTGTCTTTCTGTCTTATGGAGTTGCTAACCCGGTAAGTCGTGGTGACGTGAGGAATTATCCAATAGTTGGGAAGGGAGCGGAGATCACTGGAATTATATTTGTTGATAAAGAAAGTAAGTCAAGCAGGGGAGCTACTAAAGAAGCGATTTACCAGGCATTGAAAGAGGGTAAGTCGATCATGATCTATCCTGAAGGCAAGACCGGTGCGCAGCCATTGACCGCTACTTTTCAAAAAGGTTCCTATGAACAGGCGGCTGAGCTACATGTGCCTGTGGTTCCTTTTGCGATTGAATATAAGAGCACGAGTGATTATTGGGATCATACGGATGGTATGCTAATGCATTATCTGAAAAATCTTGCAAAACCAAAGACAAAAATCAGGCTTTCAATCGGGGAGCCTATTGTGGCGGATAATGCATGGACCTTGTTGCGGCAATCGCAGCAGTGGGTGAATGATGAGATTGTGAAGATGCGGGAGGACTGGGGAGGGGTAGTGAAAAATGACACTTCGACTCATCTTCGAACAAGTTCGAATTGATGTGGCTCAGTGCAAGAAAGTGAAAAGTGGGATGTGGGATGTGGGATGTGGGTGTCATGTCCTGTCATAGGTTGACAGTTGTGATTGATTATTTTGATTTAAGCTGCATAAAGTTCGATTGGTTTTCGCAATCCAATAGCCCAATGTGGTCTTCTTTCATTATAGATCTTGATCGCCTGATCTGACGCTTTCTTTGCATGTTCCAGATCTTTAAAGGTAGCATCTAAATTAAATTCCCCCTTCAGAATTCCGTTTACTCTTTCTGCCATTGCATTATCATAACAATTTCCAACCTCACCCATACTTATCCTTATGTTATTTACTTTCAATTTCTCGACATACTGGTTGCTACAGTATTGGATTCCTCTATCAGAGTGATGAATGGTATCGTTTTTCATTATACGATGCTTACAGGCCATTTCAATAGCTTTCAGGCATCCGTTAAGCTCTAGGGTAGTATTGAGGTGGTGCCCAATAATTTTTCTGCTGTACGCATCTGTTACCAGGGCCAAATAGCAAAATCCCTTTTGCAATCTTATGTACGTGATATCACTTACCCACACTTGATCTGGTCGTTCTATTGGCATGTCCTTAATTAAATTCTCATGCTTTCGAAAATGATGATGACTGTTCGTGGTCTTTGTGTATTGTTTCTTGGGATGAACCAGTAAGTCCTGTTTCTTAAGCCATTTAAAGAGCTTGTCACGGCCCATGGCAATATTATGTTCATGCAGAGACGAATGTATCAGGGAATAAAGCTTCTTACCCCCTAATCGAGGCATATCAATGCGTTGTTCCATTACAAGCTCTTGAACGATGTGGCTTTGCAGTCCTTGCTTGGCCTCTGTGTTCTTTTGCTTGTAAAAGGCAGCCCTGCTTTTATTCATCCGAATACAAATGTGAATCACTTTTTCCCCTTTAGATTTTGTTTTTTCGCCAATATAGAACCAGCTTTTTTTTTAATTTCTTCTATATCTAAGCCTCTTTGTTCGCAGATGACTTCTAACGTACTCTCAGCAATTTTTCGGTCAAGAACTTCATCGGCAATAGCTTGCTTAAGTCTTTGAATCTCTGCCTTTAAAGTTTGGATCTGATCCCTTTCATTTGGTTTTTCCACACGAATGATTTTTGGTAAGGCTCCAAATCTACCAAATTTCTTAACCCAGCCTGTAACCGTGGCTCCACCAGTAATCCCATATTTTCTACTCACCTGAGCTCTGGTCAATGAGCCGGATTCAATTTCCTGGATTATCTGTTGTTTAAATGCTTCACTGTACCGAATAATGATTTTCTTTGTTTGCATGGTTGAACAGTTTTAATCTGTCAACTTTTTTCAGGACGAAACAGAATATTACAATCTAAATTAATACTTCTCTTTCGTCTTTCGTCTTTCGTCCTTCGTCCTTCGTCCTTTTAATTAAGCAGATACCTGAAATGCACATTAAACGTCCTTCCCAATAACTCAGTTTCCTGAGTCAGATACAATCCACCCATCCCTTCATCTCTACTGACCCGACCAATGTGCTCAAGGTCCCGGATATTTTTATGATTCGTCGCATTGATCAGGGAAATGCCAATCTGCGCCGGCTGATGAAAACAATTGAATGCATAATCCAGGCCCAGATCAAGACTGAAATAAGCAGGTAAATACCTGAATGAGTTTCCCTGGTCTGCCATCCCGATGCCATCTCTTCCATCCAGCCTTACAAGGCTCAGGTAGGGAGCTTTCGTCTTATAGTTCACCAATGCGCTGGGTGTAAATTTTCCGATTTTATAATCAGCCGATAGCTTCACCTGGTGTCTTCGGTCTTCTTCCGGTGAAAATGAGTTTCCATTAAACAACAAATCATACCGCTCTGAAATCTTGCTTAAGGTATAGGATACAGAGCCTTGAAATTTGTCCTTTTTATACGCCATCATCACATCCATTCCATCTGTCCAGCCATCACCTGAAAACAATCGATAGAATTCGCCGGGTGGGCTGTGGTCGTGAAAAGAGGGATCCGGCCGCAAAGCACGCACATTAATCAATCCATCCAGTTTCTTGTAATAGAATTCCACATCAAAATTGAAATGGGAAGTAGTATATCCCGCACCCAGCATGTACTTATCCGACTTCAGGACAGGATAGCCTTCTTCAGGTTGGCTCAGGGCAAGAAATTCTATCTCGCGCCCAAACCTGTTTTCAAGCGTCAATTGCTGGATGGCCTGAATATTTTTCGAATAGGCTGATTTCAATATCCAATGATCATTGATTGCAAAATTGATTTGCACATGGGGCTGCGGATAAAATGATGATGTGCTATTCAAATATGTCAAACGTCCACCACCTGTCAATTCAAATTTGTCAAGGGGATGCACCTGGTATTCTCCAAAAAGTGTGGCCTCAAATTCCTGCTGTTCCTGCGTGAGATAGGTTGTGTTATTTTCATTGGCAAGCAAATTGATTTCGTGACGCTGGAGGTCAATTCCTATTTTATATTTTTGTCCACCGCTTAATGTATTCACGATAAAAGCCTTTATTCCTGCGGTCATCAAATGGCTGTTCTGAAGACCGGCATGCTGACCGCTGCGATACATGTTATGTTGAAATTCATCCGTAACAGATGAGTATCCGGAGCTTTTTTCGAATGTCGAAATGAAACCATTCAGATGGAATATGGCTGTATTCCGGAGAGTGGATTGAAAGTCAGCAGCAGCTCCTTCGTTTTGCCACTTGTCAACATTTTGAATCGTTTGCTTTATGGAAATGATATCAATTCCATGTTCTGTGGTTTCAAAATTAGTGTGTATGTTCGTTTCAAGACGGTCCTGATTTTTAAAATAGGATAGCTTCACATTGCTTGCTTTGCCGGTGTAAGCCCGCAGGCCAAGATTAATATCGTAAAAATTAAAGGTGGGTTGTTGCGAAGAAGACCATTCATTCTGGTCTTTAAACTTCCCGGGGCCATTCGTGAAATTTGAAACAGACGTACTATCCCTAAGTGCTTTATTGAGCAAGCTCGTATGCGAAATTCTGCCTCCGGCAGTGAACCTCACCTTGCTGCTGATATCTACATCTGCTGAGATGGAGGAAAGCAATAAATCGGTATCAAGTATCAGCTTTGAGCCAGGGTCATCATAATCCGAATCTATACTGATCAATCCATCTATGCGGCCACCATATTCAACAGGCATATTATTCTTGTACAACCTGACCGAAGAAAAATAATGGCCATTGAATGCGCTGAATATATTATAAAAATGGTAGGGGTCATACACGGGCAACCCATCCATGATCACAAGTGAATTTTCTGCGTCACTTCCTCTTAGCCGTATGCCCTGATCAGATGAAAATTGACTGTAAGCAGTGAGTTGGTTGATCAGCTGTTCTGAATTTACATTCAACAATTGATCTGAAGAAAAGAACTGGTATCCTCTCAGATCGATAGATTGTACTTCCTGGTTCATCAACATCTGCTGGTAAGGCACTATGATGATCACCTGTTTCAGGGGGTTGGTGCTTACTTCAAGCGCCACTTTTTTTACATGCCCGACAAAGGCTTGAATTGATTGGGAGGCTGTGCTGAATCCAAGATAGCTTACTACGATGGTACCTGTTGTATCATTCACCGGAAGTGTGAAATATCCATTTTCATCAGTGAATGTTCCGCGGTTTGTCCCTTTTAGAGTTATCGCAGCATACGGCAATGGCAGTCCATCATGTACATCTACAATCTTTCCTCTCAACAGAACAGATCCGTTTCCCACAACGAAAGGAGATTCACGTCGAAGCATGAGCTTATTGCCATCTACGATCTGATAGGATATATTCGTATCGTCCAGGAGCTGATGCAGCAGATCTTCAATGTTTGATTTTTCCAGTCCTAAGTTTCTGATAGAGTCGAGAGCAGGCAGCAATTCAGGAGCAAGCGCGAGATCAATTTTATATTGTTTTGAAATTCTGGATATGAAGGAATCAAAACCGGAAGCCTGGCCATGGATGAGGCTGGCGCAATAAATGAATAGATTAATCAGAATGATTCTGGTCCGGAATAAATTCATACTCGTTCTTAACGGGATATGGAAATCGTTTTGCCTGAAATTTGTGCTTCAAGATGCAGTGGCCAGGTGATGAGTAAGACCGCCTGTTGCAGATTGCCTGATTCAAAGAAGCCACTGTATTTTATATTTTCAATTCCGGGAGCAAGTTTTACGCTGACGTTGTACTGCCGTTCGAGTTCGTTTACGACAACTGAAAGCGGCTGATCCTCAAAAGTAAATTTTCCAGTTGTCCAACCCGGAATAGCTGCTGAGGGATCGAATGTTTTCAGTTGAAGATCGTCTGTCATGTGCGCTGCACGACAGCTTTGACCACTTGTAATTTCAACCTTATCATTTGGCCCCTGATCAACTTTCACTTTTCCTGTGTAACAGCTCACCTCAAATCTTCCGGGTCGTGAGATCACATTAAAGCTGGTCCCAACTACCGTCACATTTCCCTGAGGAGTGATGACCGTAAATTTATTTCCCGGAGTCACCTTGAAAAATGCCTCGCCATCCAGTCTGATCTCCCGGTCTTTGACAAACATTTTTTCGTTGTACTTTATTTGGGATCCGGCATTAATCACAATTACGCTTGATTCTGGCAATTTCAATTCTGCCGTTACGCCATTGTCTGCATATATTTTTTTATTGCCAAAAGAAAAGTTCAACCAAAATAATAATGCAATGGAAGCTGCCACAGCAAAGCTCAAGCGAATGACGCGATTTTGTTTTTGACGTGTACTTTTTTCTCTGTAGTTTGAAATATCAGAGTTGATTCGGTGCCACAATGCTGCCTTTGCCTGATCGTCTATAGCAGGTGTTGCCTGGCCTGCCATGAGCTGCACGATATACCTGGCTTCATTTACAATAGATGTTCGATCAGGTGATACTTGTTGCCAATCCAGCCACGCCTGGTGATGTTCACCATTCCTGACCCAGCGTATAAAAGAATCCTCACCGGCAAGTTCCGGTGCGGTTTGTATTTTGTATTTATCCTCCATCTGCCCCCATATTTTATTTCATGAATAATTCATCAAGGAGTTTCTTCCGCTTGCTCAATGTATAGCTAAGTCTGCACTCAGGTGATCCGCTGGTCATGATGCTGATGCATATTCCGTTTTCATCTGCATCATCCATATGCTCGCGATTCAGCACGCAGTGTCCCAGTTCATGAAACACCAGAAATTCTCTTTCTAAATCTGTACCTGTGCTCCAATAGTCTCTGTCTATAATAACCGTGTTAGGTTGATTGGAATCATGTACGCATTGACCGATGACATTTTGAGTTTGGATGGTTCGTATATACCCGCTTACTCTCGCAGATTCATAATCCACTGTTACATTCCGGCTTGCCCCTTCTGTAACAAAACGATTAAAGTATTCCATCAGTGTACTGTCTAC
>JBDSPM010000189.1:0-2609 GCA_039930325.1 Saprospiraceae bacterium | reverse complement strand
CAGTTATATATGGAAGGATAAATTCGATTAAAGGAATAAAGGATGCTAAATGCCAGACTCATGACACAGTCATATGCGGAAGGATAAATTCTTAAAACCAAAAATCAACACGTCGTGCGTCCGGTATCTGGCATCCCTTCATCCGGCATCCATGAGCAATGAAGTGCTACATGTTTTTCACAATATTCCTGTGCAGCAGGATATCTTTCAATTCATGCAATACTTTATATTCATTCGGCATCACTTTTTTAAAAGCTTCTTTAACGGCAAAAAAGGTACCCTTCTCGAGAGCTATTTTATCCATCATGTCGAGCTTGGAAGACACCAGCCTTAAATCTTCTTTGATGAGTTTTCGAATGGATGGTATATCATGCCAGTCGCCTTCAATCGCACAGGTTAGGCTTGATGTGCCATCTGCCTGAACTTCTGTTTCCAGAGCTATAAATCTGTACCCAACTTCCATGCCTTCAGTCGGATATTTAGCAATCTGCGTAAATGGTATACGCCAGTTTTCCTCTTCCAGTCCTGAATTGACCAAAAAAATCTCAAGGCCTTTTTCGTGAAACCGGTAAACTACAACTCGAACAGTGTCAAATACAGACATAGGTGTTAGTCTTTTTCAGTGGTACAAAATACAGTACAATTATCGTTATTTTTTCCTTTTATTTTCGAGCATGCGGGTCAGCATTTCATATAAGCATAGGGCAATGAAAATCGCCTCTTCTTCTGTGTCAAGATTTGCCATTAGCGCAAAAGCCCTCTGTTGATAATTATGGGGACGAAGGGGATTAAACATCTGTCCTGCTTCCTTATTTTTTATGATGACAGACAACATGTCATTGGAATATGGCCTGATCCTACCCAGGATGCCTTTTGACTTAAGACCGAGCATAACATTGTTTTGATCGATCATCGCCACCTGGTTGCCATTAAAATAAACATCCACGCTTTGCTTCTTGATCCTAAAGATTACTTCAATATTGCAAGTCCGGCAACAAAGCAGCGCATCGCGGATCCCTTTAAGATAATCCTTGTAAGCGAATGCAACCATGGGCTCGGAATAGATCGACAGTATGGTCCCAGCTATTATCTTATCCAAGCCCTGTTTTTGAGTTTTCATATCCAGCTTCAGCGACATCAATTCCAACTCTCTCTCCTCCTGGAAAGGGATCAACTGTGACTGGTAAGGCTTGATGATCTGTCGCATCACAGCGAGATCCTGATTTATCTTCCGGGTTCCCGGAGGCATACCCAGCACCTTCCTGATGATTTCCTCTATCATATTCCTGCAGTCAAGATACGCTTATTTGAAAATGATGACACCTTCTGATAGTATCAGTAAGTCAACATTGTACCACGAAATAATAAATAGCGAAAAGGATAGATCAACAAATAATCTTTAATAACTAGTGCAATAATATTACGTAACTTTCTTTTCCAACTTTATTAAATCTCCCTGCTTCCTGCTTCCTGCTTCCTGCTTCCTGCTTCCTGCTCCCTGCTCCCTGCTCCCTGCCCTGTGCTACATATAGCTCCTGATAGTAGAGCTATTGCGCATAGTTTTTCTCAATCTTCGGATAGCCCTTTCCTTTATTTGTCTCACGCGCTCCCTTGTCAGCTCTAATTGCTCACCAATTTCATCAAGCGTAAGGGGCTTCTCTCCCTTCAATCCAAAATAAAATGCCAGTACTTCAGCTTCCCTTGGGGCTAATGAATTTAAACTGTACTGAATATCAAGCCGGAGAGACTCTTCCATGAGCTTCAGATCAGGTTGCATCTCGTCATCTGTTTCGATCATGTCGAGCAGGGTAAAACTATCTTCCTCGCCGGAAACCGGCGCATCAAATGAAATGTGACGATTTTGACCGGGCATGGCATTGATAACATCACGAATCGGGACGTTCAGCAATTCTGCCAACTCTTCATGCGACGGATCTCGTTCAAATTGTTGTACAAAAGACACATAAGCTTCATTAAGCCGATTGTAAGAGGTTGACTTATTATGGGGCATCCGGACAATCCTCGAATATTCAACGATTGATTGTAGTATGCTTTGCCTGATCCACCAGACTGCATAGGATATAAATTTGAATCCTTTGGTTTCGTCAAATCGCTTGGCAGCTTTCATCAATCCAACATTCCCTTCATTGATGAGATCACTTAAGGACAATCCCTGATTCTGATACTGCTTGGCAACAGAAACTACAAATCTCAAGTTAGCTTCAGTCATGCGTTCAAGCGCATCCTGATCACCTGCCCGTGCCAGGGCAGCCAGCTTGGCCTCCTCATCAGACGTCATCATATCTATTTTACTGATATCCTGGAGATATTTTTCCAGTGCAAGACTTTCCCTGCTGGTGATTCTATTTGCTATTTTAAGTTGTCGCATTATGGATATACGAATTTAAGGGACAAAAGGGTCATGTACTCTTTTGATATTAGAAGGACAAAGGCCAATGTCAAAAAGTTCACTGAATCGTCGCGGTATTGTTAGTTTTTACATTAATGCACCTTTTACACTCTAAAATCTGTTTATACAGATTCATTAGCTTCTTGTCACCTATAATGTATCGGGAGAGCCTTTTTGTACCCAACTCAACTGACTTTTT
>JBDSPM010000188.1:0-2738 GCA_039930325.1 Saprospiraceae bacterium | reverse complement strand
AGCTGGCATATCATCAGGTCCTTCCATATCGTGCGTGATGCCCTCTAAATCTTCAGGCGCCAGCTCTTCAAAATATAATTTGAAATCCTCCCTTACCGAAGCATCCGCATTTTCATTGATACAAAGTCCTGCAGATGTGTGATGAAGAAATGCATGCAACATTCCATTTTCAGGCCATATAGCTACAGCTTCAGTTATCTCCCTGGTGATGATGTGAAAACCTCTTGAATATGGACCTACTAAAATTGAATAATGCCTCACCATACTCCACAAAGATAATTTAAAGGCGGAAGGGCAGAAAGGCTATCTACTTGGTTTGCTGATGCTTGGACATTGCAAAAACCCTATATAATATACAAGCCCCATGCGAAGGGAATAATAAGAGTCATTATCTCCACTCACGCCTCTTTGCCTTCCCGGTCCGCCTATGGGTTCGATCCCTAATTCCGGAGAGCGATCAGAAAGTGCCACAGCTATGTCGCCCCGTCTGGCAGCAAGGGATGTCATGTCAGGATATACTGTGCTGACATCATCCAGGTAGTCTGTGGAGGTTTGACGCGCGCTTAATTCAATGTTAAAGCTCCATTCATAACTGAAATCCATTTTGAATCCAAGCCCATAGGATAAACCTGATGCAAGCTGACTGTATTCATCACCAATAGCTTGCCCTTCAGTACCTAAATTACGGAGTCCATACCACGTGTCATTCAATTCAGCTCTTGGATTGAAATAAGTTAAAGCAAGTCCGCCGAAAATGTATGGAGTGAAGTTTTGATTCCGGCTTCCGTGGATATAATTGAAGAAGTTAAATTCTAAATCCAGTGAAGCATCCGCAAAGTCCGTTCTGAAGCTAAGATTCCGGGCTTTTTGAAATTGATTTTCTGACAATTTATCTTTTCCTATCAATCGGCCTGCAGCCATATCCATACGGATTGAAGTTCTGGTATTGAAGTTGTATCGTGCCAGAAAACCCAGCGAAGGTCCGGGCGTCTTTAGTGAATAATTAGGATTGATGTCTCCAATGTAATAGCTGACACCTCCCAAAACTCCCAATTCATATCCTTTTTGACTAAATGATTTGATCTGAGCAAAAACAAGCAAACAAAGTATAATGGATCCCTTCATAATTTAATGTGGCCGGAAGAATAGACTCAAACGTTCTTTTTCGTTAGAATCGTATGCCTTAACCAAACATTTCTCAGGCAAATAACATGCCATTTTTTTAATAAAAATCTATATAACAGTATTTTAAATATTAAAATCATTTTTAATATTAAAATCCTTCTGAATAAAGATTATGTATAGTGTTGATTCCCATCCTTGTCAGCATTTTGTCTTTTGGCTTTCGTCTTTCCTCCTTCGTCTTTCCTCCTTCGTCTTTCGTCTTTCGTCTTTCCTCCTTCGTCCTTTGTCTTTCCTCCTTCGTCTTTCGTCTTTCCTCCTTTTTCCTTAAAGTCCGGCTTGTTTTGATATTTCAAGCATCCTGTCAATGCTGGCCTTCCCTTCTTTGAGAATATAATCTGCCAGAATGATTTCAGGCTTTTCATATTTCATGCACAGGTACAGCTTCTCCATCGTATTTCGCTTCATGTGCGGACATTCATTGCACGCACATGTATTCGTAGGAGGAGCAGGTATAAATTTCTTGCCTGGGCTACCAATCTCCATCTGGTGAATAATTCCTGGTTCAGTAGCCACGATGAATTCCTTCGCAGGATCAGTTTTTGTGTATTTCAAAAGCTGACTCGTAGAACCAATAAAATCAGCAATGTCCAATAAGTGATCTTCACATTCAGGGTGTGCTATCAGTTTAGCATCCGGAAATTGTATCTGTAGCCTTGAAATTTTTTCATGCGAAAAGATTTCATGCACCATGCAGGTCCCATTCCACAATATTAATTTTCGCCCCGTTTGCTTTTGCAGATAAGCACCAAGATTTCTATCCGGAGCAAATATGATTTCTCTGTCCTTCGGTACACTATTTATCACGTGCACTGCATTAGACGAAGTACAACAAATATCAGTGAGCGTTTTTAATTCAGCGGAACAATTAATATACGAAACCACGATTGCATCAGGATGCATTTCTTTAAATTTCTTAAACAGCGGTGCTGGGCAGGAATCCGCAAGCGAACATCCGGCTTTCAAATCAGGTAGTAAAACTTTTTTATGCGGTGAAAGAATTTTAGCAGTCTCAGCCATAAAATGCACACCGGCAAAAACGATAATGTCAGCCTCAGTCACTGCAGCCTGCTGCGATAATCCCAGACTGTCACCAATATAATCAGCAATATCCTGAATAGGAGATTCCTGGTAATAATGAGCAAGAATAATTGCATTCTTCTCCTTCTTCATCCGCTTGATCTCTTCCACAAGGTCAAGTGAAGGATCCACATCTATATCAAGAAATCCCTGTGTTTGCAAGGATTTTAAATCCACTTCTTCTAAAATATCTGTTGTCATAGTTCAATCAAAATATGTATCATCAACAATATTACTTCTTTAATAGTTTGCACCACAGATTAATCAGATTACGCAGAAGGAAAATACCTTTTATAATTCACTACTGACCACTCACGATTGACGATGGTTGCTGAGCTGCGGTTGGTGAGCTGTAGCACATGGATGAGTATAGAAGGTCGAACCATAGCACAAGGCTGAGAAACAGCAAGTCGAACTATAGCACATGGCTGCGAAAAAGCAGGTCGAACTACAACGACCGCCAAAAGATTTTCAAA
>JBDSPM010000187.1:0-7327 GCA_039930325.1 Saprospiraceae bacterium | reverse complement strand
TCTCTGCAATAGGAGATACGATCATATCTTATAGTTCGCCATCAAAAGACAAGGATTATTTGATCAAACCGAAAAAAGGAATGAATAAATTCAACTGGAATTTAAGATATAAACCTGCAAAACAATTTGAAGGTATGATTCTTTGGGCCGGAGACTTAGGAGGCCCTGTTGCACTTCCAGGTAAGTATAGTGTCGAGTTTAATTTCAATGATCAGATCACACGCAAATCATTTTCAGTGTTGCCTGATCCAAGGTCAAAAGCTACTCCCCAGGATTATGCCGGCTATTTTGATTTTGTAACCGGAGTAAGAAATAAAATTACTGAGGCTCATGAGGTCATTATCACCATCAGGGACATTCGCCAACAGCTGAACAATTATAAAGAACGTGTATTGAATGATGATGAGCTCAAAAAAGAGATCCGGAAAATAGACAGCACGATGACTCTAATTGAAGAAGCTCTTTACCAGACCAAAACTAAAAGCGGACAGGACGTGCTGAATTTCCCGGTACGACTCACAAACAAAATTGCGTATCTCAACAATATTCTCGGTAACGGCGATTATCCACCAACAGAACAGGCATATGCCGTGAAGGAAGAACTTGAAATTGAAATTAATGTGCAATTAACTTCATTTGAAAAAGTAAAGAATAAGATGATACCGGCCTTCAATCAGATGGTCAGGGATAAGGGCATAGATGCGATCATTTTGAAAAAGGAAAAGAAGGAGCTGAAACCTTAAAAAATTTGATTATAAATATTGGCTGACAATTTAAAAAATTTGCATTTCTGACTGGAAAGGAATAATTTTATTCCACCAGTTTTTTAACCAGTTGCAAAACCTTTTTCTGTGCCATTCAATCCAGCTATCCATCACCGGAGATCCATCCGTCTGAAAGGCTATGACTATTCTAAAAAAGGCCTTTATTATATTACGGTTTGCATGCAGAACCGTAAAAACCTATTTGGAAACATCACCAATGGCATAATGATCCCAAATGATGCAGGTCTCATGGTTCTGCGTTGGTATTTTGAATTAGAAAACAAATTTCCGGATATAAAATGTGGCGTCCACGTCGTCATGCCAAACCATTTTCATTGCATTATTGAAAATGTGGGATACGATCGATATCGAACGTGCGAATCTATGGGTTCTCCCATCATAAACGAAAATGATATTTCGCCCATCGATAACGCGATCCGATGTACGGGCGAACCTAGGTGTTCGCCCATTATATCCGAAAATGGCATTTCGCCAATTATATCCGAAAATGATATTTCGCCCATCGATAACGCGATCCGATGTACGGGCGAACCTATGTGTTCGCCCATTTTATCCGACAATGGGATTTCACCCATTTTATCCGACAATGGGATTTCGCCCATTGACAATATGGGCGAAAATTTTGGTGAAATGGGCGAAAATTTTGGTGAAATGGGCGAACACATAGGTTCGCCCCTACATCGCGTAATGCAATGGTTTGCGACGATGACGACCAACGAATATATCAGGGGTGTAAAAACATTTGGATGGGAACGATTCGACAAAAAATTATGGCAACGGAATTATTGGGAACATGTAATTCGAAACGAATCTGAACACGAACGGATTTCCAATTATATTGTTAAAAATCCAAAAAATTGGTGGATCGACAAATTCAGGAAAACCTGAATGCCCGAAGGTTTTGCCTTATTCTACCATTTTAGAATCTCAATTGCCTCTGATATATTACTTTTGCGGCATATATGATATTTTATGGAGGAAATTGAACAGGCGGTTGATTTTAAGGTTGCTGCCAAATTGGGGCTTTCAAAAGACGAATTTGACCGTATTTGCTCTGTCCTGGGCAGGGAACCTAACTTTACTGAACTGAGCATCTACTCGGTGATGTGGAGTGAACACTGCTCATATAAAAACTCAATCAAATATCTGAAAACCCTACCCAGGGAGGGTGGCCGATTATTAGTGGCTGCCGGAGAAGAGAATGCCGGTTTGATAGATATCGGGGATGGCCTGGCATGCGCTTTCAAAATAGAATCACATAATCATCCTTCAGCTATTGAGCCTTACCAGGGCGCAGCAACCGGTGTCGGCGGTATTCACCGCGATATTTTTACCATGGGGGCAAGGCCGATCGCTGCTCTCAACTCCCTTCGATTTGGTGACCTGTCCTCTGCTCATATGCGACATTTAGTGAAAGGCGTCGTCAGTGGGATTGGAGATTATGGTAACTGTCTTGGCGTTCCGACGGTCGGGGGTGAAGTTTATTTTGATTCATGCTATCAGCAAAACATACTGGTCAATGCCATGTCAGTGGGTATTGTAAAGGTGGGAGAAACGGTTTCCGCATGCGCTGACGGACCAGGCAATCCTGTATTTATCGTTGGTTCGGCAACAGGCAGAGATGGAATACATGGCGCTACGTTTGCATCTGCGGATCTGACTGAAGATTCAGCTCAAGATCTTCCCGCAGTACAGGTAGGAGATCCATTCCAGGAGAAATTATTGCTTGAAGCATCACTTGAGATCATCAGGACAGGGGCAGTCATAGGCATGCAGGACATGGGAGCAGCCGGCATCACCTGTTCAACTTCTGAGATGAGTGCCAAATCCGGCACCGGTATGCGCATTGACCTTGACCTGGTACCTACCCGTCAAAAAAATATGCATGCCTGGGAAATCCTTCTTTCTGAAAGCCAGGAAAGAATGCTGGTGGTAGTTGAAAAAGGACGAGAAAATGAAATCATTCGCGTTTTCGACAAATGGGATCTTGAGTGCTCACGGATAGGTGAAGTAACGAATACTGGTAAACTTGAATACTACCGGCATGGTGAAAAGGTCGCTGAAGTATCTGCACATTCACTCGTACTGGGTGGAGGAGCTCCGGTATATGACCGTGAATTCACACGGCCAACTTATTTTGATCAAATCAAACCATTCATTCCTTCTAAAACATCACTAGTTGATATCGTAGGGATTGCAAAAAAAATAATTTCATCACCGAATGTTGCTTCAAAGAGGTGGGTGTATCAGCAATATGATCACACCGTAAGAACAGGAAATACAAACACTAATGAACCATCTGATGCCACCATCATCAGACTCAAGGATTCAGACAAATCACTTGCAGTGACTGTCGATTGCAACAGTGCCTATGTTTATGCTGATCCATACAAAGGAGCCATGATAGCCGTATCGGAAGCTGCGCGCAATATCAGGTGTTCCGGCGGTATCCCTCTAGGCGTGACCAATTGCCTGAATTTTGGTAATCCATATAATCCGGAAGTTTATTATCAATTTGTCAATGCCCTGAAAGGAATGGGTGATGCCTGCAGAAAATATGGGACACCGGTGACAGGTGGGAACGTCAGCTTTTATAATCAATCCGTATTAAAGGACAAAACAGAACCAGTCTACCCCACTCCAACCATAGGCATGGTAGGATTATTGGATAACGCAAAATTCACAACGACTATACCATTCAAAAAACCAGGTGATGTCATTTGCCTTCTGGGACCTCTGCCGACGAACGCTCACAGTTCAGTGTACGTCCGCGAGATCTTAGGAAATCGGTTGAGCCCATGTCCTGAATTTGAACTTGAGATGGAGTATAGAATACACATGGTGACGTCAGAGCTGATCTATGCGTCTTTTGTCGAAAGCGCACATGATGTGTCCGAAGGAGGAGTACTTACTACGCTTATGGAATGCGCTATGACGAGCAGGCTTGGTTTTAAAATTACCATTCCAAAAAATCAGCCTGAGGATGTGTTTCTATTTAGCGAGAGCCAAAGCCGCATCGTATTGACTGCCTCTTTAGAAAACTTTAAGACTATGGCAGAGCTGTTGGATCAACAAGACATACCATTCCTGCGTTTAGGGGAAGTTACTTCATCCATGGTTTCAATTGACGAAACAGATCTCGGATCCCTGTCTGAATGGACTGAACTCTATCAAAATACCTTATCAACTATCCTGGAACAATAAAAAAATTCAATCAATAATCATATTATGAAAAATCTGACATTCGGTCTGTTTGTTCTCTTCGCTATCAGTATAGCTTCATGTGGAGCCGCGTCTTCAAAAGGGACTACCATCACCGGTACTATTTCCGATGCACCCAACATAAAGGTGTATTTCGACAAGATGAGTACAAATAACAACACCACCGTATTGGGTCAATCGGATACTGACGATAAGGGAAACTTTACTATTAAACTGGAAGAGCCATTGAAGGAAGCTATCTACAGGATGAGGATAGGTTCCGGTCAAATAGCTCTGATCGTTGAAGAACCTGCAACGAACATAAATGTAAAAGGCACGCTGGAAGGCATACGCTCTTATGACGTCACTGTCACCGGATCTGAAAGCGCGGAAGACTTTGCTCAAGCCATGAATCTCTTATCAACCGGCAAGTTGACTGCAGATGGTGTGAAAGATTATATCAATAATACTAAGTATCCTATTGCAGGCATGCAGTTGGCAATGAATGCTTTTGGCAACCGGCCTGAATTCTACGAAATGCACAAAAATGCAGCAACGCGACTGACGAAAAAATATCCTACAAATGAATATGTAACGGATTATACAAATTACGCTTATGCATTACAACAATCTGCAACACAAGCGCCTGGCTCAGGTGAACCTATCCAGGTAGGCATGGTAGCTCCTAATATTTCTTTAAAAAACCCTGTTGGAAAAAATTATTCTCTTACAGATCTAAAGGGAAAAGTTGTGTTGCTTGATTTTTGGGCTTCATGGTGTGGGCCTTGCAGGAAAAACAATCCGCATGTAGTTGAAATGTACAATAAGTACAAGGATAAAGGATTCACCGTGTACAGCGTTTCGCTCGATGGTATTGATGCCAGGACAAAGGAAAGATTTCCATCGGATGAACAGTATAAAGCGGGAATGGATCAATCCAAAAAGAACTGGATAGCCGCTATTCAAATGGATCAGCTTTCCTGGCCTTATCATGTGAGTGAATTAGCCAAATGGGACACACAGGCAGTGAAAGAATATGGCGTGACGGGCATACCAAAAACATTTCTCATCGACCGTTCCGGAAAAATTGCTGCAGTAAATCCCAGGTTAGATCTGGAAGAGCAGTTGCTGAAAATACTCTAAGTCCAGATCTGTTAAAGATTACATTTTCACGATCTTGCAGTGAATATCATGTTTTTTGGTGAGCCGTTCTGCAAAAGCAAATTGACCTGACGGTGCCATTAAGATCAAACCGCCATTCTTCGCTTTACCGAGCATGCTCAGTAATTTCCATTTGCTGACCGTTTTTTCGACTTCAGAATCTTTACGAACTACCTCAATATACCAACGACCGTTACGCTTAAGTGCGGTGATATCAGGCACGACTCTATCCTCACTTTCCTTATTACTCAGGGCTGAAGGAGTTTCAAACCCATCAATATTTGCCTTAACCTCTGAATAGCCACCACGACTAACAAAGGAGTCCAAAATCTTTTTAATCAGGTCGTCATCTTTAGTCATAGGCAATGCTACGGATTCCATCATATACTTTTTTTGGCTACAGGAGGGGCACAAATATAACAATTTGATTATCAAGGCAAAAGTTAGCTCATATTATTTTTTAAAAGATAGCTTACATTTCTGCAGTTATCCTGAGTAAACTCCTGATACACGGCCGTCCGAGCCATAAAGTACAATCGGGCATAAATATCTAAATTTTTTCCCGTTTTACCCTATTGAGCAGCAGGTCAGTCTCTATTTGTATAATTCCTGCTTTTTTGATTTAGATTAAGATCCTTATTTAGCTGTCTATCAGGAGATTAATAAAAAAGCCGCCCGGATAGGCGGCTTTAAAAAGACTATTACAATCTCACCCAATGCTTATTTATTAAGTGCTTCCTTGACCTCAGCTACTACCTGAGAAGCCTGTTGTTCGAAATCGGCCCATCTTTCAGCAGTTGTTACGCTTACTTTTTTGGACAGAATTTCAAGGTCAGTAAGTTGTTTGTGAAGACTTTCCAGCTTTTGATTTAAGGTAGCTTTTGTTTCTTCGGTAGCACTTGCCAGTTGATTTTCAGTTTCGGTAATCTTCGTATTTACAGTCATTTGAAGATCAGAAATATTTTTATTCACCTGAGCTTTAGAAGACTGCATGGCATTTTCTAGAGACGTATTTTCAGATGTTTGTTCACTTTTTAGATTCTCTTTACAAGCAGTCATTCCTATAGAAAGAAGCGTGATGAGAGAAAAAAACAATACAATTTTCATACTTGGTTTTTTTAATAAAGGGAATTTTCACATCAATGAATAATACAATGTCGTGATATGTCCTTTAACGGATGCTTCAACTATAAGTTTTACGAGCTGTCTTACTTTCCTAAAAATCAGTGTAAATCGTTAAAGAAGAGTGCCAGGAAGTAATGTTAAACCCTGATAAGATTGATTTCTATCATTATACTATACTTTTTAATATGATTTTGGCCGGATGCCTATTTCAAAAATCCACAAACCCGATGAGATGATCCTGAAGCACCTTTACAGTAGGATCATGAACGATACTATGCTTGTCATCCATCAATTCATGGACCCTGCTGATCGGCAGCAGCCTTGGATAGATAATGGATTTCATGTGAACCAGGATTGAGGACAAATGGTCAAGGCCGCGTAAGTTACCGGATCTGCCACTCGTCACCCCGATGAGTAGTGATTTTTTAAATGCGAAGGTTTCATCACATTTTCTGACCGAGATCGCATCAATGAATAGTTTTACTACCCCGGGATAACTGCCATTGTATTCGGGGCTGATCCAGATAAATTTTTCTGCGGGAATCATCGAATGATCCTGGATTAGCTTCAGTTTTTCAGGCATTCCTTTTTCCTGGTATGGATCAATATGTAATATTTCAGACGGAAGATCCTGCATCCCGACGTAGTTTATTTCAGCGGAATAAATAGTTTTTAAGAAGTCATGAACTTGCCTCGAAATGAATTCTGTATTGCTGTCGGCTCGGTTAGTAGCCTGGATGATGGTAATCATAGTGGAAGAATAAGGTGCGACTATTACATTGCCGGGGACCAAATGTTTAGGCATTAGACGTATTTTTGCGCCCCCTGTACCCGGATAAGTAAAAGTAAAGCTTACAGACAGGTAACCATAACCCTGTCATTAAATCCAGGATACAAAGGACAAGTTTGAGCAAAATTGTAGCAATAGCGAATCAGAAAGGGGGTGTAGGCAAGACGACACTTGCTATAAATATGGGCGCTTGCCTGGCCATCCTTGAAAAAAGGATTCTACTGGTAGATAGTGATCCTCAGGCAAATAGCAGCTCTGGCCTCGG
>JBDSPM010000186.1:0-7423 GCA_039930325.1 Saprospiraceae bacterium | reverse complement strand
GCGCCTATTGTCATAGTGGAAGGATTGTTTGTATTTTATTTCCCTGAAATTCGTGAGCTGCTGGATTTAAAAATCTTCATTGATGCGGAAGATGTCATTAAATTGAAACGCAGAATTATTCGTGATGCTGGAGAACGTAATTATCCATTGGAAGATGTCCTCCACCGATACGAATTTCATGTATTGCCTTCCTACAAATCCTACATCGAGCCTTTCAAACAACAGGCGCACCTCGTGATTAATAATCACAAGAGTTATGACAAGGCGATTGAGGTATTGTCTGCTTTGATTGATGTGAAGTCGAAAAAGTAAAAGTTTTTTATTAAAAATTTATCTGATTACCGTAGGCTGTGCCTACGCTGATGTGTTCGCAAATTTCTGATTTGGGAAATGGATATATTAGTTCTTGAAAAGGTTTAGAAAAATCTCGCAAAACGGAGTTTTGCTGACACTCAAGCGTAGGCTCAGCCTACGCTTATCAAGGTTCATTTATACCATTCATCAGTCCGATACTCTTCGTCACTACCATGTATACTTCCGCTAACTCCGGATGCTCATCCAGCAACTTAAGATGTTTTTCAATCGTTTTCTGATCTCCTCTGATCGCCGGGCCGGTCTGGCTTTCTTTGGGACCTGACAAAATAGCTTTGCTAAAGGTCTCCAGGATGAGAGGTTTTAATATTTCAAAGGGCAGATGATTTTCTTTGCAGATCGATGCTGCCAGGGTCAACATATGATTTGAAAAATTATTTGCAAACACAGCTGATAAATGAAGAATCGATTTCTGCTGGTCTGTCATCCTGTAAACAACTGAAGATAACCTTCCGGCTACCTGGTCAAGCATGATCCAGATATCATCATCTGATGTCGTGATGATGATCGGTATGAATCTGAATGAAACTTCATGATGGTCCGAAAAACTTTGCAGTGGATAAAATCCGGCCTTCCGCTCAAAAGGCAAGACACCTATTCCAAGAATTCCTGAACAATGGACCACAAGTGCGTTTCCTGGCAAGAATTTATAAAGTTGATTTGCCAAAGGGCTGATCGCGTCATCAGATACCATCAGCAGATACGCATCCGCATCCGGATAAATTTTTTCAATAGTGGTAGTATACGTTGACGAATGAAGTTTTGCAGACAAAGTTTGAGCTGCTTCGGAAGACCTATTGTAGACTTGTACAATTTCGCAACCGGTATCCTGGAGCGCAGGCATGAGTTGTTGAGCAAGGCGTCCTGCTCCGATGCATACTATCTTCATCAATTAAGACTTGCGAAGCCTCTTGTAAAACCCTATGAACATACCCATCAACATGATGATCGCTCCGGCCCAAAACAAATTGATGCCCGGGAACAATACCGCTTCAAGAACAATAAAATCATTTCTGGGTGCATCATCAGCTATTTCAACAGCAAGCCTGGGATGAGCCACAGGGCGCGATAACAATAAAGTAAATTCCTCCTTCTGTGGATCTATCTTTTCAAGTCGTACATGTAATGCCAGATCCGGAATGTAAGACTTCATGTTGTAAGGCGTGCCGCCACGAATAAAATACAGAGGCCTTGCAACGTATGCGCGATGCTGATCATTTTCAATTTTCACCACACCATGAATGGCAATGTCCCCTTTTTCAGTTGTATAATTTGGATGGGTAATATTTTTATCTACACCTTCAAACGTAATCTTCAGATCCTTCCATGTTTTTATTTCCTTTGGATGAATGACAAATTCCTCATACGTAAGACTTTCATCCAATGGTATCAGGCTGTCTATGGAGGAAGATTTCAACCGCATGCGAAGATTAAAATCATTGATCTGATCATTCATCCCGTATAATAATCCTTTCCTCACAAGTAGAGTAGGATACACTTTTTTAATGGCAGGGCCATCAGCATGCCTAACAGAAAAATTACCAGACAATGCCAGATCATTGTCCTGTGGAGTATAGCTCTTATTTTTTGAATCAAGCGATATGCTATCCAGGGTAACTATAAAATTTTCGACCTTAACCGAATCACCTGGGCTTATGTAATAAAGCTTGTAGTTAAGGGTACTGTCAAGCCTTGGAATGTTCGAAGCATCTTGCTGTTCTTGAGGTAAACTGGAAATATACGTGAATATATCCCTGTCGATATATTTTTTTGTATCCGGATTATTCGCTGCTACTTTGGTGAGCTGCCGGTCATACAGTACATCGGGATATGTGGTAAAATGTTCTGCGGTATCCCCTTTCTCGCTCAGCTTGATAAATTCAACTTCGTAAAACCTGGTAAGCCCTTCAAGGGTATCTGATTTATAGGTCACCCAATATCCATTCATGAACATAGGCATATTTTTAATCAGTATAGAATTCTTTCCCGGGTCAATTCCTTCGGCCAGATCCTGTTCGGCAAATTTATTTCCACTGACAATTCGTTTATTCAACCCACTCACCATGATCCCGATCACCATCAATGCAAAGCCTGCATGGGCCAATCCTGAAGCCATACTGCCCAGTGTTCGTTTACCAAAACTAACGAGATAATCAACGTTGGATACAACTCCAAAGCTTGCGGCTCCCAACAATACAGCATATTGCCAGCTGGGTATTACAATCCATTTAGATAATAGAAATGCAAATACCATTCCTAAGACAGCTGATATGCCTAAGTGTTTGAAAAATTTATTTTTGTGCACTTCCCATCCCATCCCGCCAAAACGCAACATCAGGGTTGCGCCAGTCATTAGTGTAATTAATACACCTATCCAAAGTTGAAATCGATTGTAATGTGAGACCGGATCCAGCGGCATCGCTTTATGATATGCAGTCATATCACCTTTACCCATTATTGATCCATATACATCAATCAACTTATTCCAAACAGGTATGCTTGTGGTAAATGTGATCAGGATGGAAGAGAAAATCAAAATAAGTGAACCCACGAACATCCAGAATTCCCTGCTTTGAATAGTCTCTTCTTTTTTAATAACCGGAATAGTTTTGTAGCGGGAAAAATAAAAATATCCGGCCGCAAGTGCAAAGATCCCCAGATAGCCTACGAGTTGCCATTCGAGTCCCATTTGTGTAAATGCATGCACACTTTCTTTGCCTAATATTCCCGATCGCGTAAGAAATGTTGAATAAACGGCAAGCATGAAAGTGATAATGTAAAAAAGATATGTTGTACGAAGTGAATGCCCGGTGTGTCTTGAAATAAAATTACCATGTAATGCTGCTATCATGACGAGCCATGGAACAAGGGACATATTTTCAACAGGATCCCATGCCCAATAACCTGCAAAAGTTAATGACTCATAAGCCCATGCACCACCCATTAAAATTCCGGTACCCAGTATTCCACATGAAAATAATGTCCATGGCATGACTGGCTTTAGCCAATCCATGTGTTCTTTTTTCCATAACCCGGCCATCGCGAAACAAAATGGAATCGATACAGAAGCGAAGCCAAGAAATAATGTAGGCGGATGTATTGTCATCCAATAATTCTGTAAAAGCGGATTAAGTCCATTGCCGGTGATCATCGACAGGTAATTCGGATTCATAAAAATCGGTGCATCCATGCTGGCCCTCATCAGCATGAAGGGACTGCTACCCATCCGGAATGTATCGGCGAAATAAACGCCGGCTATCATCGATACGAGCACAAACTGAATTGCGGCAAGCCAGGTCATCACACCAGACTCCCATTTTTTTGCTGTAAACACGACAACAGAACCTAAGACGACATGCCAGAACATCCACAGCAAAAAGCTCCCTTCCTGGCCTTCCCAGAAAGCTGAGAAAATATATTTCATTGGCAAATCACTGGAAACGTGATCCCACACATAGCGGTACTCATAATACTGGTGGATCATCATATAAAAAATGAGACCGATCACAGAAAGAATTGAAAAACTATGAATACCCCACGCTATCCGGCTGAATTTAAGCCATGAAGGATCTTGCCGGGTTAAGTTCGTTTTACGATAGGAGAGCAGCGTAAGTAATGCAGAGACAAATGCCGTAATAACAAAGAAATGACCGAGTCTGCCCGGTAGGAGATGCTCTCCTATATAATGTATGTCCTGCATGGATTTTTACATATTGCTTCTGACGAGCACTTCTTCATTTTTATATTTAGAAGGGCACTTCATCAAAAGGCTTGCGGCGACAAAATCATCTCCCTGGAAAGATCCTGAAGCCACCACCTGTTCGCTGAGCTCGAAATCTTGTGGTTTTGCTGCATGAAGAGTCACTTTATGCTCTTCTCCGTTCTGATCTTTCATGTAGAAGGTGAAGAGATTGGGATCTTCTTCCGCATTATAGTACATCGGCTTGTCTTTGGATAGCATACCGACGACTTTAGCAGATTCGCCCGAATTCCTGACTTTAGCGAATGTGCTATAGGTGCTCATATCTTTTGAAGCAGATATCAGCATGACTACGCCTCCTGCCATAAGTGCTACGATTAAAATGGGCATTAGTTTCATCTCAAAAAGCAGGTTTTGGGATACAATCCCTATGGTAATGAATCTTTGTGCAAATTTACAGCAAAATTGCCACAAACAGATACATTAAGCCTAACGAAATGTACCCCTGGAAAGTGCGCCAAGAGCCTATGAAAGAAGTTGTGAGTCTTAAAAATGCAGGTATCTACCAGGAAGGCGTGAAAGTCCTTAGCAATGTCAATCTTTCAGTCAGCCAGACGGAATTTGTTTACCTGATTGGAAAGACAGGGAGTGGAAAGAGTTCCCTGATGAGGACACTTTGGGGTGATTTGCCGCTTAAGGAAGGAGATGGACAGGTGGCGGATATTTCCTTGTCTAAGTTGCAGCCAACCTCAATTCCGACTTTGCGAAGGCGGGTAGGTATGGTATTTCAGGATTTTCATCTCTTCCCTCAATGGTCTGTTGCCGAAAATCTTCGCTTCGTTCTGGATGCGACAGGAATGAATGATGAAGAGGCACAAAACAAGATTATCTCTGAGGTTTGTACGGATGTTCACCTCTCTGAAAATATTCACAAACCGGTTCATCAACTTTCCGGTGGGGAACAGCAGCGAGCTGTGATAGCTCGTGCCATCATCAATAAACCTCAAATTCTTCTGGCAGATGAGCCCACGGGACATCTTGATCCTGAAACTGCAGATGCGATCCTTCAGCTCATGCGTCGGCTGGCTGTGGAATATCACACTGCGATCCTCATGGCTACGCACAATACCGGAGTTATTGAAAGATTTCCAGGAAGGGTGTATAAGGTGAAAGATGGAAAGGTAGTGGAGATGGATTAAAGTGAAGAGTGATGCTTCGACCTGCTAAACTCATCCTTGTGCTGCAGCTCAGCAACCAAGTGAAGAGTGAAGAGTGAAGAGTGAAAAGTGAAGAGAAAAGTGAATTGAAATAACAAATAGCGAATATTGAATATTGAATTTGCATTATTATTTTGGGTAATCTGATTAACCGGTGGTGATTTTTGATTTTGGAATTGAGACCTGGGATGAAAGATATGAGATATGAGATATGAGATTTGAGATGTAGGATTTGAGATGTAGGATTTGAGTTGTTGCATTTATTGATCCTGAAGGGATCAAATTTGGTTAGCCCCGGGTGCAACCCGGGGAAAATTGGAACGAAGTCATATTTTCGACCCTGAAGGGTGTCGAATAAAAATCTTCTTACTAAGTAAAAATCTTATAAAAGATGTTCGATGTCCGTGAATTGCAATTCATTGCAATTGGTGAAATGTCAAATGGTAAGCAGATTCAACTTTTTACTGATACATCCTATTAATTATCAGACATTCATTGGTAAATTTAGATTATTGCATTTTCCCTGATTTATTATCAAAAGAAATGACCATTTTTAAAAATTACCATCTTCTTGTTAGCCTGACTATTGGTTTATTATTAATATCATGCAATGATGTTGAACCGGCAGTGATCTCTAATGGATTTCTTACGTTGCCACTATGGTCAGATTGGAAATACAAACAGCTGCAGGGAGTTGATACCATTGAAGGCATTTTTACTAACGGATGTGAGGAAATAGGGTTTAGTGCCGGATCTCTTACCTCCAGCGATCATACTCAATCACCTGATGATTTGTATTACGAAGAGATACTAATTGACGGAGTGCCGTGTAAAATTGTTGAAATACAAGGTGTGCACGATATTGTACTCTTTTTATTTTTCCATAAAGGAGTTAAAGAAATTGAACAAGGTCATTTGGCCATCGCGGGTCCGGGAGATGTCCAAAAATATATATCCATATTTAAGTCAGTTCATTTCTTATAAAGAACAAAAATTCTATTGTGCAAACCCGGAACGATTTACGGAAGCCTTAACATGGTTGCATATTGGGTCGAATCGAACCACAAAGAATACCGGAATGAATATTTATCAATTTATAAAATATAGTGATACGGCTTCGATTGAGGAATTTATACCAAAAGAAATGGAGTGTACAGTTTTTTGTTTCGACCTTGAAGACAGCATCCAGGACACGCTCGATCCTTTCAATACAAGAGCTCTAAAATCATATCATAGAGCGATTTTAAAATTAATATTGAAAAAAATAAGCATTCAATCCAATCGTATGGCAGTTGGTGTCAGGATCAATGATGCTCATACAAAAGATTATGCTTTGGATATTGAAGCCCTTGCAGGTGCAGGACCTATTTCATCTGTATTTCTTCCAAAAGCAATTCATGCAGAACAGGTAATGGATTTGCAAAACCGATTAGAGCTCGCCGGAGTTCATTACACGGAAATTATCCCTGTTATTGAAACAAAGAATGGCCTCCATAACCTGGAGTCAATATTGAATCTTAAGTCGGATAAAATTAAATCTATTGCCTTCGGGCATTGTGATTATAACCTGGATAATGATATCTATCCTTTTATTCACCAGGATGCAAGAGAATACTGGAATTGGGTCATCCGCATTTTCAACCGCATCAGGCCATATCAGCTATCCTTCGTGAATTCCCCTTTCTTGCAATTGGAAAATGATGCGCGATTTAATGATATGCTGGCTCTTTTGTATTCTGTTTGCCAGGGACAATTTGGACAAATCACCTTGACTGCAAGGCAAACACACCTTTGCAGATCTTTTATACCAGACCATTCCAAAATTATTACAGAAAAAGTTGCTAATCCGCTTAACCTGAGTGTTCAGGGGTCTTATGCGTATGATTTTATTAATTTGTATCATGGCAGCGAAAAGAGAAATGGTTTTGCCATCACGAGGGACAGAGTCATACTTTCACCGCATGAATATCATGCATCTCATCACCATATTCTGAAAAGTCATTTACCGCAAATTCATTTCACTTTCGTAGGAGGTTGTTTTCCTGTAAAGGGCAATGTGTTATTTGAAAACCGATTTCATCAGCTGATAAAAATGGGTGTTGAAAACAAGTGTGCAGTAAATTTTAATGTGAAT
>JBDSPM010000185.1:0-2613 GCA_039930325.1 Saprospiraceae bacterium | reverse complement strand
CGATTTCTATCATCTTACTCTTGCTTTTATCCCCATGCCGTGATATATTTGTGATATCATTTTAATATCAAACAAAAATAACCATGGAAAAACCATTTAAGCCCCTCTCAGGCTACCTGATGCTCCTCTTTCTTTTACTGATCATAGTTGCAGGTGTTTACGGTTCAGTAACCCAGATGTATTACTTCCCTGTTATAGCTTTCCTTTTATTTTTTCTGACAATTGCCGGTTTCTTTTATATCAATCCAAATGGCTCCAGGGTCCTGACCTTATTTGGCCATTACAAAGGCACAGTCAAAGAGAATGGATTCTATTGGGCGAATCCTTTTTTCTCCAAAAAAGCCATTTCACTCCGAGCCAGGAATTTTGAAAGCGAACGTGTCAAAGTCAATGACAAAAGGGGAAATCCTATTCTGATCAGCGTGATCACCGTGTGGCGCGTCAGGGATGCCTATAAAGCTGCATTCGAAGTTGATGATTACACCACGTTCGTGAAGCTTCAGAGTGATGCTGCAGTCCGGAACCTTGCCGGTCAATATTGTTACGACAATTTCGATGATGAGCAATCAGAAATCACACTACGCTCTGGTCTGCAGGAAATTAATCATGCGCTTGAACACGCATTGTCAGAGCGATTATCTATCGCCGGTATCGAAGTTATGGAAGCACGTATTGGCTATCTTGCTTATGCAGAAGAGATAGCAGGTGCGATGTTAAGAAGACAACAGGCTGAAGCCATCGTGGCAGCCCGCTTTAAGATCGTGGAAGGAGCTGTCAGCATGGTTGAAATGGCTTTAAAAGATCTTTCTGAAAAAGGCATTATTGACCTGGATCCGGAACGTAAAGCTATCATGGTGAGCAATCTCATGCTCGTACTATGCGGTGACAAAGATGTATCACCTGTGATTAATACGGGAACCTTGCATTAGGATCATTTTATACCAACCGGAATGAATAGAAGGATCTAAGAAACAATACGCTTGCTACTCATTCCGGTATTTCTGTTTTAAGACTGATAGTTCACCACACACTTTTGATTCCTTCATGAAGAAAAAATTCGTCTTACGCATTGACGAAGAAGTCTACCAGGCTCTTGAAAAATGGGCTGCGGATGAGTTCCGAAGTGTGAACGGGCAAATCGAATCGATTCTCTTTGAGAAACTGAAAGAAGTGAAAAGAATAAAAAAGAGAACCATCGTAAAACCGGAAGAAGATCCCGGTGAGTGATCATCAAATCATTATATCAAATTATCCTTAAAACAAAAAAGCGCCACCTTCCCCGGGTGACGCTTCACTTTAGATCGAAAAACCAATCTCAAACTAACTTTTCACTTTGATCGTACAACCGATCGCCTTCGTTTCTGAAGGATCAGGATTGTTGCCTGCTTTGAGAGCAGTGATTGCATTTTCAAGGTACTTCACAGTGACCTCATTTGGATTTTGGGCATTGTCATCGATAGCGCCGATATAACGTAAATACCTGTTGGAATCGAGCAGATATACATGCGGAGTCCTGGTGGCTCCAAACGCAGGGAAAACTTTCTGTCCGTCATCAAAAAGATATTTGAATGGATAATTTTTCTCTTTAGCCCTCGCCTGCATACTTGCAAAATCATCCCCTGGTTTTACAGAAGGGTCATTTGGATTAATGGCAACCACTGGATAACCTTGTGCAGCATACTTATTGTGCAAAGCGATAATCCGGTCTTCATACATCAATGCATACGGACACGTGTTACACGTGAATACTACAATATACCCGTTAACTCCTTTATAATCTTTCAGGGACACCATGGTTCCATCGACATTTTTCAGAGAGAAATCAGCTGCCTGCTCACCGACTTTATATACCATGTCCACAGGGGATACGGCGCTGATCAGGGCAATTGCAAAAAAGGCAAGCATTATTTTGCCAAATACATGTTTCATACTTATAGATTTAGATATGGTTTTACAATCTCTTTTAACTCATCCAGGTCATGAAAAGTTCTCTCATAGAACATCCGGTCTTTTCCTTTAAACACCAAAGTAGCAGGTATTGAACCTGACCACCGGGGATCTATATCGTCTATCCAAAAGTTGGAATCGTTGTCTTCCAATACCACCACATACGATTCTAACGATCTTTCTATGACGAATGGCTGCAGCTTCCGGATATAATCTTTTTTAAAATCCAGGCTCACTAAAAGAAGCTTAAAAGCCTGATTTTTATATGTCGAATTCAATGCCTCAAAATACGGGAGTTCCTGTATACATGGGACACACCAGGTCGCCCAGAAGTTGACGACGTAGGTAGTATCGTTGTTCCTGTTTAGCAAAGGTTTCAACTGAGCATAACTATACACAGGGATTAGTAAGGAATCCCGCTGAGCTAGCAGAGCCCTATCCGGATAATATTTGGATATAGCATTCCCGTAAATTCCAAGTAGTAAAAGTAAGGTATACAGCATGCGTCATTCATAACTCAGAAGCCTTAGAAATTGATTTACAGGCTTTAATTAATAACGTTTTTTTAACAATAAGACGGTCTTCAGCCAAGACTCTATTGCCGTTTCGATTCGACTCCGCTCACCGACCGGCAGCAACTATCCAAAAAAAATTTCGACTTCGCTC
>JBDSPM010000184.1:0-4314 GCA_039930325.1 Saprospiraceae bacterium | reverse complement strand
AGAAGCACTTGCGCAAGTGGGAGGTGTTTTCATTTTGTGCAAAGTACCCGATCCTGAAAATTGGGCTACCTTATTATTGAAAATTGATAATACTAAATTTAAGAGCAGGGTTGTTCCGGGTGATCAGCTAATATTGAAAATGCAGCTTCTTGTTCCGATAAGGAGAGGTATTTGCCACATGTATGGAACAGCGTATGTAGGTAGTCGCCTTGTATCAGAAAGTGAACTCACAGCACAAATCGTGCGAAATGAACCCAGAAATGAATAATATTCATCGCAATGCTAAGATTGGACGCGATGTCCAGGTAGGCCCTTTTACTACCATCGAGGAAGATGTTGTGATCGGAAAAGGTTGTAGAATAGGGGCAAACGCAAGTATTTTGAATGGCACGCGATTAGGTGACCACTGTAATATTTTTCCCGGAGCCGTAGTCGGCGCATCTCCCCAAGACCTCAAATTTGAAGGTGAAAATTCCACTCTTGAAATCGGGAATCACGTCACTATCAGGGAATATTGCACCATCAACCGCGGTACCAAAGCAAGCTTCAAAACATCGATCGGGGATCATTCCTTACTGATGGCTTATGTCCATGTGGCACATGATTGTATCATCGGCCATAATTGTATTCTGGCCAACAATGTAAATCTTGCCGGACACATTCATATAGGCCATCATACGGTCATAGGCGGTTTGGTCGCGGTACATCAATTTGTAAAGATTGGTGAACATGTGATGGTAGGAGGAGGCGCGCTCGTAAGGAAAGATATCCCACCGTATGTAAAGGCTGCAAGGGAACCTTTGTCTTTTGTAGGCGTCAATATCACAGGCTTGAAGCGAAGATCATTTACCCAGGATCAGATACACGCTATCCAGGATATATATCGCATTCTGTTTGTACGCGGATACAACATCACTCAGGCGGTTGCATTAATCAAGGAAACCATATCAGACGGTCCGGAAAAAAGCCTGATACTTGATTTTGTTGACCAATCCGAACGGGGAATCATGAGAGGTTTTAGAGCGCATAATCCTGTAAATGGATCTGTCTATACAAAAGCTGAGTAAAGCTTTCAATCAAAAACAAGTTTTTCATGACCTTTCCTTCGATATTCAGGAAGGAGCCCGCTTTGCCATCACAGGATCTAACGGAGCAGGTAAATCTACACTTCTTAAAATTTTATCAGGAGGCATGTTGCCATCATCAGGCAAGATCATTTTTTCTCATGATGGCAAGAATATCCGGGAGCAGGATGTCTTTCGTCAGGTGCATTTCGTAGCGCCCTATAATTCCGTGATTGAAGAGCTTACACTAAAGGAACTTTTTCAATTACATAAAAGTCTTGGACTCCTTTCGAAGTATATCCACTTTCAAAAATGGTTTCCAATTCTCGAATATTCTTTTAATCCGGACCAACCAATAAAATCCTATTCCTCTGGAATGAAACAACGGGTAAAGCTAGGTCTTGTACTGCCTGATGATCGTCCATTACTTCTCCTTGATGAACCTACTTCCAACCTGGATGCGAAAGGAAAGTCATGGTTTTTCAGTCTTGTGCAGCAGTTGAATGATAGTCAAACACTTGTCATCGCTTCAAATGATCAGGCTGAAATAAGCTATTGCAGCACAGGCATCAATCTTGAAACAAGTACACTGAGCTGATCAGGAAGAAAGCTTGTCATCGAGTGATTTCAATCTCGAATAGATGCTCTTCATCCGGTCGACCAGTTTAGATTGGTCAGTCAGGTTTGTTTTTTCTTTTCGCAATTCTTGTTTGGCACCTTCCAAAGTGAATCCCCTGATTTTAACCAGATTGTATATGATCTGTATCTGCTGGATATTTTCTTTTGTAAAAAGGCGGTCACCCTTGCGGTTCTTTCTTGGGGCCAGGAAGGAGAATTCGTTCTCCCAATACCGGAGAAGCGAACGCGATACTTCGAACATATCGGCAACCTCACCTATCGTATAATAGAGCTTTTCGAGATTTTGTATTTCGATGGATTTCATTCGATCAGGATTCAGCTAAAAATAAGGATATTTCCTGAGATCGGTTTTGTTACTGCTTCTAAATAAGCGTTTTCCATCCCTGCGTTTACAAAGATGATGCAAGTACTAAAAGGTAAATTAAACTGAAATTTTAATCGAAAGACTGGTTTTCTATTGAAGCTCTTTTTACAAGTGTCTGGTATTCTTCCGGGGTAAGATCGTCCATGCAATAGATGACAGGATCAACGGGATTTCCCTTAATACGAACTTCATAATGGCAATGCGGGCCCGTAGACAAGCCAGTACTTCCTACTGTTCCAATGGTTTGACCTTTGTGAACGATATCGCCTTCTTTCACCTGAAGGGTAGCCATATGGCCGTATAGACTGGTATATCCGTAGCCATGATCTATGACGATATGATTGCCATATCCGACTCCGCCATATTCTGCAGTGATTACTTTTCCATTTCCAGTGGCCTGGATCGGGGATCCGGGAGGTGCAGTAAAATCGATCCCGGTATGCATCTTTTCAAATTTATGAACTGGATGTAGCCGCATTCCAAAGCCTGAAAGCGCATTTAGATTTTTCCTTAACAGATCGATTCTTACAGGTTTTATGCTGGGGATACTGGCCAGCATGGTTTCCTTGGCATTAGCTTTGACAAGAATACTGTCTAGAGATGTTTTTTGAATTTTTAGCTGCAACATCAGTTTATCAGTTTTTTGCTGAGTCTCAACAAGCAGCTGGCTTGAATTTGGATACTTTGCCATTTTAGCATACTTATCACTACCGCCCACACCACCTGACCAAACCGACTCATCGAGTGGATCCATCCCAAGCATAAATCTTAAGATACCGCCATCACGTTCATGCACTGTGCTTAGATCTTCAGACATCAGATCAAGCTGGTCATTGACGGTTGAAAACTGGTATTTCATCTGTTCAATCTCCCGCATTAATGCAAGCTCTTTCTGGCTGGGGAAATATTTATTTTGGAGGAAGAAAAACAGGGTCGCTGTTACGATGGTAGCACAGAGATATCCGAAAAAATTAAAGATTCTGAACTTTCCTGGTGTGCGGTACTCTTCAAAGGAGAGGGTTGATTCGTTATACACATACTTTCTGCCATCCATTGGTTCTGCGATTTGAGTAATTTTGAGGGTATTAAAGCGGGGTGGTTTATCAGATAAACCAGATGGGATCGTTGGCTAAGGTAACAATCAGAACCTTGTTTACAAAATATTTAACAATTTATTATATATCAATTGTTATTACAATATATATTGTTACACAGTCTGTTGGATATATAATAAAATAACACCATTTATATACCATTCAATACAAATAACTTATGGCTAAAACTGCCAACGAAATACGGAATATATTTTTAGGCTTTTTCGAAGAGAAAGGACATACGATTGTGCCCTCAGCTCCCATGGTCAACAAAGATGACCCCACTCTTATGTTTACAAACGCCGGAATGAATCCGTTTAAGGATTTTTTCCTTGGAAATAAGCCGATCGTGTATCGCAGAATAGCCGATACTCAGAAATGCCTCCGAGTCAGTGGAAAGCATAATGATCTGGAAGAAGTGGGCCGGGATGGGTATCACCATACGATGTTTGAGATGCTGGGTAACTGGTCTTTTGGAGATTATTTTAAAAAAGAAGCGATAGCCTGGGCCTGGGAGCTTTTATCTGAAAGGCTTGGTTTGCCAATTGATAAAATATATGTTAGTGTCTTTGGAGGTGATCAGGCAGATGGGCTTCCGGAAGATGAAGAAGCTCGGCAACTTTGGCAGGAATGGATACCGAATGACAGGATTTTATCTTTTGGTAAAAAAGATAATTTCTGGGAAATGGGGGATACCGGACCATGCGGACCATGTTCAGAGATTCATGTTGATCTACGGAGTGATGAAGAAATTAAATTAATCCCCGGAAGAGACCTGGTCAATGCCGGACATCCGAGTGTAATCGAAATCTGGAATCTGGTCTTCATCCAATATAATCGTAAGGCGGATGCTTCGCTTGAGTCGCTTCCATCAAAGCATATTGATACAGGGATGGGCTTTGAAAGGTTGGTAAGAGTAATCCAGCAGAAGACATCAAATTATGACACGGATATTTTCACCCCTCTCATACATTTCATCGAACAAGCCACAGGAATACCGTACAAAAATGATTATTCCGGCCATGTGATGCCTGACATTGCGATGCGAGTCCTTGCAGATCATTCGAGAGCGGTAAGCTTTGGTATCGCAGATGGCCAATTGCCTTCGAATACAGGTTCGGGGTATGTGTTAAGACGGATTCTAAGAAGAGCC
>JBDSPM010000183.1:0-3037 GCA_039930325.1 Saprospiraceae bacterium | reverse complement strand
GAAATTATCTTTTTCATCAGCCAGGCCGATCTCAGCGGATTTTGTGCCGCTTGCAACAGCAGAAGTCAGATCGCCTTTCCAGGCTTCTACCTTCGCGCGGATATACCAATTCCAACTGTGGCTCACTCTATCTGTTGATTTTTTGATCCAGTCGAGAGCCTGGTCCATATTGCCGTCAGCATCAAGCATGAATTGAGCTCCTTTGGCATATACTTCCCATTTTTTTTCTTCAGGTGCTACTTCAAGCGCATTCATAATATTGATCATAGCCTGTTCCATCATATCGGTTTTGAAGCGTATATACAGCCGCATTTTTTCCCATGACAGCTTTACGTAACCCATATCTGGCTTCATGTCATTGATCGTATAGGTAAGACGCTCCTGCATACCCTCATTCATCTTAGGTTGAACTGGGAACCGTAGTGCATCTTCAGCTTCGTCATATTCATAAGCACCCCACTGGTCTGATTTTTTATTGAAGATGACAGTCCATTCAGTTTCGCCCGGAATAAAGAAGAGGGAATATAAACCCGCTTTCAGATTTTGACCTTCGATATTTACATCCGTGCTAAATTCAATAGTGGTGGCTTCATTAGCTCCGGCGCGCCATACTTTATTGTACGGTACCAGGCCACCCCAGACCACCCTTTCTTTTACAGCAGGTGCTCCATAATGAATTTCTACGTTTGTCAGTCCGATTGTATACGAAACGGAGGCTTTGGGACTTACTCTCGGAAGAACAATATCCTGGGAATGGAGTTGAACTATGGCAGAAAACATCGCACATAAGAAGAGAAATTTTTTCATCTGAATCTGGTATTTATGAAGGGAATGATTTGAAACGGTCGCAAATTTCAATTGAACATCAAGTTGCCGAACAAGTGAACTTCGTTCATACTCACTTTATAATTTACCGGCAGTGATCAATTTCATTTAAAACGCCATTGATGTGGATTTGGTATATATACTCACATGCCCTTTACCAAATATTTAACAAAATCATTATGTAACGGGCAGCTTCACGAAGAATATTTTAAATTTTCGGCGTGCTGAAATGAATGGCGATAAAGATCATAGCGAGCCTCATAGCTTCACTAACATCCTCCGGAAGCTGGTCAGATACGGCCCAATCCCTGGGATCGCCCTCCCAAAAGGTATTTACTTTAAACGAGGAATTGCCAGCAATATCAATGAACCATTCATCACGTTGGTTAGCATATTTAGTGCCCCAGTTGAATTGGTCTTTTCCATCATTAAGTTTCCATCTGTTGAACACTCCAGGCCAGGTAGTCCTGGCATTGACTGTATAATCGCCACAACGGATTTCCCAGAGGTTTGGATCATCTTTCCATTTTTGTTCTGCCGTGGCAATGATATCTCCGATGCGAATATCCCAAAGGGTCCAGTCATTCCTGAATGCCCATCTCATTCTTAACTCACCGACGACATCTTCATCTTCAGTGGTGATCGTCCATTCTGTGAATGAATTGTTATACCTCGTCCCTAATCCAAGTATGCGCTGAGCACTCAGATGTCCAAAGGTCACCGGTAATATAAAGATCAGTGAAAGCAGACTTGATTTTATAATCATAGAACGGCCAGGAAGTATTCAACTATTGTATTACATTACTTTGTCAATAAATGCAATTCCCCTATACTTAGTTCCTTGCTGGAAAGGCTTAACACAATCCTCTGATTGTAAATCACAATCAATGTGGATTCATGCGTTGTAGAATCAAATTTTTCAAAAAATTTGTTGCCCTCCTCCTCTTTTGACTTTTCATAACCATCTGCCCTGATATTCTCATACTGAATTTTAGTCCACGGTGCATAATCAGGAATAGCTTTGTTACTATTTCCCAGATCAATAATATAGGCTTTCAGCGTCTTGTCGTCCTTATTATAGATTGCCGTTGAATTTGAAATAATTGTACCCTGATAATCTGCATTGTGGCTCGAGATCGAAACCCTGTTCAATCCGTTCACCGTTTTGGGAAGGGCATCTTTCAGGACATTCGAATCAATGGCTGTTCCTCCATGGCTAGATTCAGTCGCTTTAAGAAAAGTTTCCCTACTAAATGATGAACCTGTTTTTGATGCATTTAAAAGATTTCCTATGCCAGTGTTGGAGCCATCACTTTTGCACATCAACATAGCCAACTGTGAAAAGCAAAGGAGAAGAATAGCAATCTTCCTGTAATTCATAAGATTAGTATTTATAGTTCCATTGGGCATTAAAATGGAAGATCATCAAATGAAGAACTTTCGTCCCCATTCGAGGTCGGTGCTGATGTAGGAAAATCACCTTCTGGCCGACGGTTTTTAACATCACTTCCTGCTGCTTCCACTCGCCATGCCTGGAGATTTGTGAAATATTTTTCCTGCCACTCTCTGCCACGAAGATCAAAATAAACTTTGATGTTGCTTCCTTCTGCAATCGGATCGATTATCTCACACCGATCCTGTACTAACTGAAATTTGATGTATTGAGGGTATTGACCCTGTTCAACAAGAACGACAAATTCCCTGGTTTGGAACGTATCCTTTTTCTTCTCCATGTCAAATTTCTTATGGAGTTTTCCTTCTACTTCATATGACATAATCGATAAAGTTTTTTATGGTGAATTAATGATTTAATATGCTTTTGCAAACAGAACCCTATACGCTGATTTCCTGCCGGTCAGTATGCACTTCCCTTCTTCCATTTTTCTTTCCAGGGGTATACAACGTATTGTAGCTTTTGTCAATTCTTTTATTTTCAATTCGCTCTCTGTGGTGCCATCCCAGTGAGCGGAAATGAATCCTCCTTTTTGATCCAGGATTTCAGCAAAGGTGGCAAAATCATCAGCTTCAACTGTATTCTCTTGCCTGAATCTAAGCGAACGCAATAAAAGATTTTCCTGTATTTGTTCGAGGAGATTTTCAATGTAAGCACCAAGGGTATCTAATGAAATGAATTCTTTCTCCCTCGTATCCCGCCGTGCTACTTCAGCCTGATTTTTTTCAAGATCTCTTTGCCCAATTGCGACACGGACCG
>JBDSPM010000182.1:0-4150 GCA_039930325.1 Saprospiraceae bacterium | reverse complement strand
AGGCACATGCTATTTCAAAAATGCCAGTCATTATTACGACCTCTTTTTGGAGAGGTACCCAGGGTGGCATTATTTTCAGATAGAATTGAGGAACAACAAAATGTGCGATCCCGGCCAATAGATAGAACAGGATCAGAACATACAATGACACTTTATGCATAAATCAAAATTAGAGTTTTGCCTGAGTAACTGACCTTTATCTAATGCCAAATAAAAGAAGTTACGGATTAAAATTCCATTCCTTCCGTCTTTACAATTTTTTTCCAAACGTTAATGATTGCATAATTCCAATTTGGCTTTGAATTTATCCAGTGTACTATTTGTAATGTTTCGGGGATTTAGCCAATTTATTTTCCAGTTTATTGGCGTTCAGGCGAGTGTCTTTAAAATCCTTACTTTTCCGAAAATATTGGATCAATGAATGACAACCCAATTGTTTTCCTAATTGATGATGATGCTGACGATCAGGAGATCTTTAGCATTGCTATGGAAAAAGCTAATAAATATGCCCAATGTGTATTTGCAAATGATGGCATTGATGCCCTTGAAATGCTTAAAATCGAAAAAAATTTCCGGCCTGATTTCATTTTTATTGACATGAACATGCCCCGGATGAACGGACAGCAATGCCTTTCTCAGGTTAAGAAGTTAGATCATCTGAAAGATATAGCGGTTTTCATGTATTCAACTTCGGCTGATCCGGCGAGTATTATGGAAAATAAACGCCTAGGTGCCCGGGATTTTATCCTAAAGCCCTCGAGCATCAATGAGCTGACAAGCATCCTGTCAGATATCATCCAAAAACCTTTGGTTGCACTCTTTATTATTCTTTTCTTTCTTGGTGTCCTCCCAAACCAGCTCAATGCCCAGATTGATCAGGCTCACATCAGGGAACTGAAAATGCTTTCTGTCGAAGGCCAAAATCTGGCATCATCCCATCATGTTGAATTTGGCACGCATCAGATACTTGGAAGTGTTTATGGCAATATCAGTTTCTGCCTGTGAAAGGAGATTCGCGTCATATTTCCCCCCTCATTGGCAGGGTGAATCGATCAGCATCCCTGATTATATCCCTTTACTTATTAGGTTCCTTCACCTTGCATGCCCAGGTCGTTACAGCTACAGAATATAAAATCCAGGCCGTGTTCCTTTACAATTTCAGTCATTTTGTGGAGTGGCCGACTGAGAGCTTCACCGATTACTATGATCCATTCATCATCGGGATTATCGGCGAAGATCCCTTCGGAGCGTATATTGATGAAGCGGTGGCAGAGGAACGTATCAAATCACACATATTGGAAGTGGAGAGATACAATGATGTTTGCGATGTACGGCACTGTCATATTTTATATATCAATCAGCAGGATCCGGACAAGGTCAGGCTTATTCTTTCTGAAGTCGCGGACAAGAATATTCTAACGGTCAGTGATACTCCTGATTTTATCAGGTGGGGTGGTCTGATCCGTTTTTTCACAGAAAATAATAAAATTCGATTGGAGATAAATAATACAGCAGCCAGAAAAAAACATATTATGATTAGCTCCAAACTGCTCAGAGTAGCTACCGTTCAATAATTTTCCAGACGTACATAGAAAAATGAATCTTAGAGATACGCCTATTCAACGGAAACTCATGAGCATTATCCTCATCTCTTGTGCTGTGGTACTCACGCTCATGTGTGCAACTTACATTTTTCTTGAATCCAAAACTTACCGGGAGGCTGTGCTAAGAAATGTATCCACCCTGGCAGCGGTTATCGCCTCTAATAGTTCAGCTGCGCTTGCTTTTGACAACACCGGCGATGCACAGGAAGTATTAAATGCACTGCAGGCGGAAGTCAATATTCAAAATGCAGCTTTGTATAAAATTGATAATTCGGTTTTCGTTACCTATCCCGCAGGGACCGGCAAATCTGCATTTCCCGAAGTACAGCCCAGGAAAAAGTATTTGTTCAATGGTAATTATCTGCATGTATTCCAACCGGTCATGCAGGGTGAGGAACAGTTAGGGACGCTCTATCTCAAATCCGATCTGAAAGCAATGTTTCGTCAGATCAAGGGATTCGGTTTGATTGGATTAGCTCTTATGGCAGGGTCACTTATTATCGCTTATTTTCTTTCTATACTTTTGCAGCGCATGATCTCCGAGCCAATCGTTGAATTGGAAAAAACAGCAAAAATCATTTCTGAAAAAAGAGATTATTCTGTGCGGGCTGTTAAATCAGGTAATGATGAAGTGGGAGCTCTCACTGATGCATTTAACCAGATGCTTGGTGAAATTCAATTGCAGAACTCTGAAATCCTGTCATTCAATCAAAAGCTCGAACAGAAGGTCGAAGAACGAACTGCTGAATTGCAGCATCAAAAAGAATTTGTGGAAACGATCATCAATGCTTCAGTGGATTTGGTAGCGGTATTTGATAAGGAGATGAAATATATCATGATCAATAAACGAACGCATGAGTATTATGCAACAAAAGATGTGGATTTGATAGGTAAAAACCTGATTGAGGTTTTCCCCCAGGTCGAAAAATCCAAAATGTATGAAGGGCTTAAAAATGCATTAAACGGTGTAGCCTCTCATGATCCAAAATATAAATCGGAAGTACTGAATTGCACCCTTGCTAATTATTATATCCCACTTAGAAATATCAATAATGAGGTGTATGGGGTACTCACGATCGGGCATGACATCACTAATTTAGTGGAGGCAAATGAAAAGCTTGAAAAGGTCAATGCTGAGTTGATGAAGTCAAATCGTGATCTTGAGCAATTTGCATATGTAGCCAGCCATGACCTGCAGGAGCCTTTGCGAAAGATCCAGACGTTCACCCAAATGCTGCATGAAACCGAGGATAAGGAGCAGATAGCAAAGTATTATGAAAAGATCAACCAATCCTCCACCCGGATGAAAGATCTGATACGAGATATGCTTAATTTTTCCAGGATATCTAACTCGGAAGATGCTTTTGTTGAAACCGATCTGAATCGTATCCTTCAAAACCTGATTATTGATTTTGAACTCTTGCTTCGCGAGAAAAATGCTGTGATCCATTTTCCGAATCTTCCTACCGTTCCGGGCGTACCTCTTCAATTATCACAGCTATTTGCTAACATCATCAACAATTCGTTGAAGTATAGTGAGCGCAATCCGATAATTGATATCACTTCAGAAACCCTGACGCCAGAAGAATTAAAAAACCTTCTTAAGCTTGACAAGGAGCAATCCTATTGTAAGATCGTTTTTAAGGACAATGGTATTGGTTTTGAATCTCAGTACAATGAACAGATCTTTGCCATATTCCAGCGCCTCCACGGTAAGCAAACGTATAGTGGTACAGGAATTGGATTGGCATTGTGCAAGAAGATAGTTGAAAATCATCATGGCCTCATCTATGCAGAAGCTGAACCGGGTGCAGGAGCTACGTTTACTATTATTTTGCCTTTGAAAAACCGCAAAGGGTTTTAATCTTTTGGCTAAAGCCAATAAGCAGTAGGCCATAATCCCCAGGCTGAAGCCTGGGGCAACTAGCAATATTTCCTTCTTTTTTTACTAGAATGTCAGAATACTTAATTGCCCTAGGCTTTAGCCTGGGGGTTAAGGCTTAGCATAATATTTGGCTTTAGCCAGATGAAAAATCCAGTAGGTCAGAATTCTTAGACCAATTCATTTCTTTTCTCAACAAGCTCTAATCTGTATAATATCAGGATTTCTAATAGCCCAGGATTTATCTTCGGGGTAGAGTAAGTGCTATTTGTGCTCTAGCCAAAAGGGTAAAAGAGAATTGCCAGGTACTTGTCCATTAAATAATTTTTTAAAGCCTCTTCAGGATAAATGCTGAAAGCGCCAGGATTTGTCCTCGGGGTAGAGTAAGTGCAATTTGTGCTCTAGCCAAAAGGGTAAAGAGAATTGCCAGGTACTTGTCCATTAATTAATTTTTATAAAATCTCTAATGGATAAATACTTAATTGCCCCAGGCTTTAGCCTGGGGTTAAGGCATAGTTAATATTTGGCTTTAGCCAATTGAAATATTTAATAAGGAAAATTTCCTTCATTGTATTCAGACAAAAACTTATTATATTCATCTTTGAAGGATATCTTTTTATGATGCTCCTCCTGGATTGAAAGATAATTTATCACTGAAGGGATT
>JBDSPM010000181.1:0-7161 GCA_039930325.1 Saprospiraceae bacterium | reverse complement strand
AAGCTCAAGCTGCGATCACCCGTCTGAAAGAAATTAAAGCAATGGATTTCAAAAAGCTTAGTTCAACAGAAAAGAAAGCGTTGAGACATGAGCTGAAAGAGATGAAGAAGAGTACGGGAGTGTATCTGTCCGTAGGTGCTATCATCATCATCCTTTTGATTTTATTGCTTGTATTATAAGAGCAAGTAAGGTTAAAATATCTTTCGATATTGAGACGCAGATGTTCAAAGAGTTTGAACATCTGCGTTTTCATTTATGTAATTTCTCCCTTGTTTTTCTTCTGCACCTTCAAAATTAGGCCCCATCATTTTGTTGAGCTAATTGTATTCGCTTCAAAATTTCTCCCATGTTTTTCTTCACTAGCGGATTTGAAAATCCTGGGGAATTTTAAACTGGCAATGCCGAAGTGCAACGCATACGTCGACTCCCTCTCTCATTCTTTACGCGCTCAGCACGAGGATCCCGCCATAATAAACTAATGCTGCGGGATGGCAACGCGAAGATGTTTAAATGGGGAATTGTTTAATTAACAACGCCACTATTCAAGCTCCATCGGAGCGATATCTCTGTAACAACGAAACGAAACGGTATATCTGAGCTCCATCGGTGCGATATCTTTGGGGAGTTCCATGCATGGACGAAATAAAAAGCCGTATTGACATCCTGGAGGAACAAAATGAAGACGCCAGCATTCAACTCCTGACGAACAATATCTTCCGTGCCTACGGCACTCACTTCAATCTTTGAGAAAGATCGATTGCTCTAATTGGTCTACCGAAATATGAGCTCCATCGGAGCGATATCTCTGTAATAAATAGATGAAAAGAAATATCTGAGCTCCATCGGAGCGGCATCATTCTGCAATTCCATGAATGGAAAATGCTTAATTCACTCCTTAGTGTATCGTATGTTATCATACGGCAGGAAATAATTTGGCAGGCATCCTATTACATCGCCCTCTATGATGAAATCAATTCCTTTAAAGCTTACATTTACCAGGCTGGGTGAAAGGGTGACTTCAAAATAATATTCGAATCTTCCATCCTTAGTAAATTGGACAGCTGAACCCATTTCATGCATATGGAGATAATAGTCTCCTTCGAGGGTTTTGTCCATTTTGTGTTGAGATTTGAGATTTATAAGAAACAGTAAGGATGCCAGTATGGCGAGGCTTGTTTTCATGATCAGTTATGTGGGGTTAAAGCTATAAACGTATTTGTAAATCGACTTGCTTTTTTTAAATGGTGGACGTCATTGATTTAGTGGTATTTCTGATGTCAGGTTTTGTACCTATTTTTGATGAATGGTTTCAAACTTTTTGTTTAAAAGTGAGTTCTTAAAATAAATATAATGGTTTCAAAAAATTGTAATCCAATGAAAAAGTATTGTTCAGAAATTTTGTTATTCTGCATTGCAGTAACAGTTTTTATAAGCTGTGGTAAGGATGAAGACACACCAACTGTGCTGACTGCATCAGGTGATATTCAATCCGTGCTGGACACATATCGTTCTTTGTTAGGTCCGGATAACGGAGGAGCACCTGGTACGCAGACCGGAGGAAGACGAGAGATCAATTGGGATGGTGTGCCAGATAGTCTTGCAGCACCTAATTTTTTACCACATGATTTTTTCAATACCAATGCAGGTACACGTGCGAGGGGAGCTGATTTCACCACACCCGGTGATGGAGTGCAAGTGAGCGCTGATAGCATCAATCCGTATGGTGCATTACCTTCTTTTGGAAATATAAATGCTACTTACCGGCAGATTTTTCCTGCTTTTAGTGTGGAACGGTTGTTTTCTCCGATCGGAAGTAATGTGGTTGATCTGAGATTTTTTGTTCCCGGCACGACGACTCCGGCTGTTGTCCAGGGATTTGGGGCTATATATGTTGACGTGGACAGGCAGGAGAATACTGCATTTGAGTATTTTGACATCAATGATAAATCACTTGGTACCTATTCTACTCCGATAAAGAATGAAGGATTTGTTTTCCTGGGGGTACTATTTAAAAGTCCTGTTGTTCACCGGGTTAGGATTGAATATGGGAATTCTGCCTTAGGTCCCAATGATGGAGGAAGTGTGGATGTATCGGTGATGGACGATTTTATTTATGGGGAACCGGAGCAACCTTGAAAATGAATAACGATTAACGAATATCGAATATCGAGTGCAGGGAATACTTCGACTACGCACAGCACGAGGATCCGGCAGTATGCAGGAATGAATATTGAATAACAATGTGAAAGATTCAATATCTGCAATCTGAGAATTCTGTGGTGAATATCGATTTGCTTAACTCTCGCATCTCGTGTTTCACATCTCACATCTCTCCGCACTGTTCACGCCTTACGATTCACGACAATTTTGAAAGTCTGATCCGCTATTGAAAGAATATACATTCCATTCGGCAAATGATCAATGTGTAGGATGGAGTTGCGATTGTCTATGATCCCTGACATAACAGGTCGTCCTGACATGGTAGAAAGGATGTAAAGAGCAGGCCTATTTGATTTAAATTTGACCGTGATCTCGTTGTTTGCGGGATTCGGATAGATTGAGACCGAATTTGTATTCGTTACTGCTTTTGTTGAAGTGGTTTGAATCAGGCCGTGAATATCATATTTGGAAAAAAAGCGCCATATCTCCTTTGATGCATTGATATCCTGGTTCGTACCGACACCTCCGAAGGCACTCCCTGGCCATGCATGTACTCCGCCGATGATTTTATAATGTTCTACTTCGGCGCCGTTTGTTCCATCGACATATACCTGGTGTTCGGCGGTGCATCCATCGCTCATATTAATATCATCGATGGCCGTGATTATAGGAGGTGTGGTGCATGCATTGAAGTTGACCCAAAAGTTGATGACGGATGGGATGGAGCTGAAAATAAAATTCCCTGCATAAGGTACGGTTGGATCTGATGTTCCGTGAACTTCCATGACTGGCATGGGATGTTCAGGGTGGCAAACTGCAGGTTCGTTTACATCCATAGAGCCGGTGACTGAAGCGATCGCTGCGATGCGGTCGCTAAGATCGCACGCGAGTAGGTAACTGAAGAATCCACCATTGGACATTCCTGTACTATAGATTCGTTCCTGATCGATAGAGTATGATGCAGATAGAGAATCAATCAAAGCCCCGGTGAATCCGACATCATCGACTGAACTCGTACCCCAGCCTACATTCCAGTGGGTATTCCCGGCCTGATCGATTGTCCCTTGCGGATGTACGACAAGGAAGCCTGCAGTATCTGCAATAGGACGGAAATCGCCGTAGAACATTTGTTCAAAGTCGTTAGATGTATAGCCGTGAAAGTTGAATACGAGTGGTGCAGCCGTTCCGGGTCTATAACTTGCAGGAACGTATAGAATATACTGACGTTGAAGGTTATCGTGGGTAATACTGCCGTAGAAGGTCTGTTGTGCTGCGACCGTAAAACAAAGACTTAAGAAAAGTAAGGTGACAGATACTATTTTCATTTGCTAAAAATAAGGAAAAAGTGTGTCACCACTCACTACTTACTTATCCAATTCATGATCTTATCACAATCCGGACTTACTTTAGGAACTACGAAGTCTACCAGCTTTCCGTTTTCATCAATCATGAATTTTTGGAAATTCCATGTAATAGGTGCGTTCAGGACTCCGTTTTCAGATTTAGATGTGAGCCATTTGTAGAGTGGATCCATGTCATTACCACTTACTGAGATTTTAGACATTATGGGAAAAGTGACATGGTAAGTTGAGGTGCAGAACTCTCTGATGATATCATTCGAGCCGGGTTCCTGTTGTCCAAAATCGTTGGCGGGAAAGCCGATGATTGCAAAATGGTCACCGCCGTAATTTTCATACATCTTTTGTAGGACTGCATATTGTGGCGTGTTGCTGCATTCAGAGGCCACATTCACGACTAATACTTTTTTGCCTTTGAAATCGCTCATTTTTACTTCCTTGCCATCGATGTCCTTGGCAGTGAAGTCGTAGAAGGATTTGGATTGAGCTGATGCGATGGAGGTTAATAGCATGAGAAGAAAAAAGAAAATGGGTTTCATGTGTATATGTTTGTGGAATGCAAAGATAGGAGAATAACAGGCAGTCACTGAGTATGAAACAGAGTTTAGAAAGTTTAGTTTTAAGTGCCTTCGGCACCTAAAGTTTAGAGAGTTTAGAAAGGAAGATTAAATCATTACCCCTGCTCACTTAAACTCATCTTTCATGGATGTCCTCTGGATTAGGTTGTATGGACCGATACCTTTGGCGTAAGGATATATTGGCAGGACAATGCTTTTTTGTCCATGTCCGATGTCATTGTGCTCCATATTATCAAGTTCAACACCTGAAAAAACTTCTCATTTACTTCATAAACCTAGATGTTGATTCCTATATTTTATATGTTCTTTGCGACATTAGTTTGTAGGTTCTATAATGTTTTTATATACTCTAACAAATCCTTTTTGTCTTTGTCCGACATTTTCCAAATCACTCCGATGTTAGCTTTTGTTCCATCGCTTTTTAAATCCTTATCCAAAAATCTGTAAAACAAAGTATCGTTATAAGGTATTGAAAAATTAGCAGGGTCACTCAAATAAGAATACTTCATAACAGGGTTATTCATTCTGTCGCCATTTTTCCCGTGACAGTTCTGGCAACTATTTACAATCGGAATTCTCGAAGCACTTCTGTTTATAAGCTTTTCGCCATTTATATTTTTTCCTGTTCTGTAAATTGTTTCACCATCTCCTGTAAATCGGTTAGTGAATTTTGAAATTGAATAATTTTTGAAAATTGTTTTGGAGTAACTCCAACCTGTGCAAGAAATCTTCTTTCAAAAGTTCTCTCAGAAATATTTAATTTGTCTCTTAATTCTTTGATTGTCTTCAAGCCATTTGTTTCAATTATTTGAAGTATGCTTTGTTGTATTTTGAAATCTAATTTCTCTTTTTGTAATTGAAAGATTAAAAATAAAAAAGCAGAAATCTTTTACATCCAATCTGTAAAATTTGATGTAGTTTTCAGGTCTGCGATTTCCATCGCAACATTTAAAGTTTTCATGTGCAATAAATCGTAGCAATCATTATTTAAAGTTTGCGAATTGATGTCAAAGAAACCTTCAATTACGAAAGGATAAAGTTTAAAAACGATTAGTTTGTATTTGCCTTCAATTCTTAATTCAATGGGATGAATAGTTTGCCCGTACAGAAAAAAGTCGGGCATTTTTTTATTTTGAGGCATCACAAATAAACCGCTATCTGTTTCCTGATACATAATACCCGGATAACCATCAGCATAAAACGGTAAAACAGTTTTTCGCTCCTGAATATTATTTTCAAAAGTCAGAATACTTTTTACAAATAAGGAAATTGAATTGACAGGAATTGTTGTCTTAAAGTCCATTTGTTTTCTAGCGTGATTAAAATTTATACTTTTATTCACATGGGATTTATGTGATTGGCACTTTTGAAACGACAACCGAACGAAGGAAGAACGAACCAACAAGTGAGGAACGTTTTTGCCGTTAATCGCTCTAATTAAAGCTAATTAATATCATGTTAAAGCTATACCATTTTTTACAGGATGTGAAAAGGAAAACTACAAGTCCCACCTTCAGGTGGTAGGGGGTCAATTCAACGCCCCCATCACCTCCTCTGATGCGGTGTAACATGAAGTGGAAACGTGGAGGAAAAAATGGGAAGGTGCAAATACAATCACACAAAAGGTTTAGCAAAGACTTCTTAAAATCGTTCTGAACATTTTGCCATAAATCATTGTTGATTCCCCAAGCCTTCTCTTTTATGCCCCAATAGGGATTTATTGATAGCGATATTCAAATTATATTAAAAATTTATGGAATGTTGAAAGGTACAAGCGCTCGCGTGGTGAGCTTCCCATTTTATGCTAAGACAGCATTTATTCTCATTGGAATATTTGTATTTCTTACGATGCTCTTTATCGGGAAAAGTATCATCATTCCACTTTTGTTTGGATTTATTTTTTCCATTCTTTTCACCACCGTAGTTGAGTTTTTAGTGAAACGTAAATTTAGCAGGCTGCTTGCCATTATTATCACCGTATTCTCGGCTGTGGCTCTTGGCGTGATTGTGGCCATATGGCTTGGATCCAGGGCAAACTTGCTGATCGATGCCTTGCCATTGCTTCAGCAAAAATTCGATCAATTGCAGGCACAAGTTGTTCCATGGATAACAGAGCATTTGGGGATTAAGGGTTCAAAATTGAATGGTTGGATCAATGATGCAAGGCATGATTTAATGGATCTTAGTGCACAGAAGATAGGTACCACGCTTAAAACAGTGATGAATGCCTCGGTCATTTTATTCTTGCTGCCCGTATATATTTTTTTAATGCTTTACTATCAGCCTATTATGCTGGATTTTATTCATCGCGTGGTGGGTAAGGAGCATGAAAGAAATCTTGGTTCAGTTTTAGTGCAAATGCAGAGCATCCTTAAAGGATATTTTGCAGGTCTGCTTATTGAATTGGTTATTGTTGCTGTACTTAATTCTATAGGTTTACTTGCCCTGGGCATTCAATTTGCAATACTCATTGGTATCCTGGGGGCGGTGTTGAACATGATCCCCTATATCGGTGGCATGATACAGCTATTGATTTCCATGACGGTAGCACTGCTGACCAAAGATGATCCGATGTATGCGGTGTATGTAGCACTTGTATTCTTTGTGATACAAATCATCGACAATAATTTCCTGATGCCGAAAATTGTTGGTTCTAAAGTAAGAATCAATGCGTTGGTAGCGATTGTGGTTGTCATAGCCGGAGGCGCATTTTGGGGAATTGCAGGTATGTTTCTTGCCATTCCAATTACGGCTATTTTGAAGGTAATATTTGATCACATTGAAGAGCTGAAGCCATGGGGATTATTATTAGGTGACACGATGCCTCCAATGGTGAAGATAAAATTGCCCAGAAAGAAAAAACCTGTGCCGGAGCCGTCATAAGATATCGCTCCTACGGAGCTCAGTTATGCTAATGTTTTCGTTGTTACAGAGATGTCGCTCCTACGGAGCTCAGTTATGCTAACGTTTTCGTTGATACAGAGATGTCGCTCCTACGGAGCTCAGTTATGCTAACGTTTTCGTTGATACAGAGATGTCGCTCCTACGGAGCTCAGTTATGCTAA
>JBDSPM010000180.1:0-7544 GCA_039930325.1 Saprospiraceae bacterium | reverse complement strand
GAGTCCAGGTCAGGGTGATGCGCGGAGGAAGGGTCTGCACAATCGCACTTAATTCAACGCTTGCATCCTGGCAGGATTGAGCTACAGTCTGGCTAACCGGGAATAGAAACAGAATTGAAAAAAGCAGGAAATAAGAAGATGCGTGAAAAGTTGATTTTCTCATTTTAACGGAGTTGAATAGCCTTGCAAAATATGAAAATCTTAGGCAAGACAGCTGATCTATCTCTTGTGTGAAAACAAAGAGGACGCGGACGGTTTCATTTCGCATTTAGGCTAAATGATTTTCAATTTATTTGCTTTAAAATCCTATGTACCAATGTTTTGTGTTAAATTATTTATCCTGTTTATGGATAAAACTTTCCTCCAAAGCACCTAATTAAACCCAATTTGAGTAATCAGAAAAATCTGTGGCTTGAATCAATATTCCCCTATCTTTGTTAAATGATAAAATATATTATCAAATGATAACACAAAAAAAAGGTAAGCAAGATAATTTTGAGGTCTTAAAAAACATACTGGGCAGAAAGTATATTGGCTCTACCATAGAGAGCCAGTTTGACTTCATTACAATCGCCTCTAAAGGGGTAAATGCAAATGTAATCCTCAACTTCCGTGATCATTTTAACATAGACAGGAATTACATCGCAGACTTGTTAAATATATCGGCCCCAACTATTTATCGATGGATTAAAGAGAATAAGAAATTGGAAAAAAATTATTCAATCCAACTGTTTGAATTAACCCTTCTGTTTTTAATTGGAAGTGAAGTATTTCAGGGTCAGGATAACTTCTTTAAATGGCTCAATTTACCCAACATAGCTTTAGGAGGCATGGAGCCCAAAGGATTGCTGGAAATTCCCAATGGCATATCCAAAGTAAGAGAATTGCTCGGAAGAATTGAACATGGTGTGTATAGTTAGTCTAAATGATTGCTTACCGAATTACACCCAGAAAATATTCTGCAGATATTCATGGAAGCGGGGCAGCTATGTTTCCCGGCAGATGGAATAAATATGGAACTCCTGTTCTGTATACAGGAGGAACAAAGGAAATTGCTTTGCTGGAAACAATAGTGCATCTGCCCTCAGGTATTGTTCCCGCACTTGATATTCTCACGATTGAAATTCCGGATAATTCGATAACAGAACTAACGATTCGTGATCTGCCATCCAATTGGTCAGCGTATCCCGCGCCAACCAGTCTTTCCCAATTGGGTGAGGATTGGGTTATAAAGGGAGTGACCATTGCTTTAAAAGTACCAAGCTGTATCATCAATACGTCTCACAATATTATTTTAAATTGCAAACATGTCAATTATAAGAAAGTAAAAGTTTTGGATCACCGAAAATTTCATTTTGACTTAAGACTCATAAAACTCTAATACTTCTGCTGACCGTAAATGGTAGATCTTTTGCCGGTAATTCCGCTAATAAACGCTAATTGAATTTCCGCAAATAATAATCGTCCGTTCTTTAATATCTTTCAAAGAAACAATTGAATACTTCCCAACAGGCGTCCCGGCGTCCTCCCGATTCATCTACGGCGTGATGGCGGGATCTTCGCTAGGCTCGATATGCTCTATGCTTTACTTGCCGCCAATTAACGCTAATTTAATTCTCCATGCCCCATGCTCCCTACTCCATGGTCGCTGCTCCATGCTTTTTTACAGCCCCGTCATCTTTTCCGTCTGATCAGGATATCTCGCACCATGTATGGTAATCTTCGAGGCTGCTTCTTCAATCTCATGAAGATCATCCGCATTTAGTTCAATATCCACCGCACCAATATTTTCCTCAAGACGATACAGCTTTGTAGTACCAGGTATCGGAACTATCCACGGCTTCTGTGCAAGCAGCCAGGCAAGCGCGATCTGGGCAGGAGTAGCGTTTTTCTGAAGCGCCATTTTACCGAGCAATTCAATCAGTTCCTGGTTTGCTTTCAATGCTTCTGGTGTAAAGCGTGGCAGCGTATTTCGATAATCTGAAATATCAAACTTTGTATCTGCATCCATCTTGCCTGTGAGAAATCCGCGGCCCAACGGACTAAATGGAACAAATCCAATACCGAGCTCTTCAAGGGTGGGCAGGATGTCCGTTTCAGCATTTCGCGTCCATAATGAATATTCACTTTGAAGTGCTGTCACAGGTTGTACTGCATGAGCACGACGAATTGTATTTGCCCCTGCCTCCGACATGCCGAAATGTATCACTTTGCCTTCGTCAATTAAATCCTTTACTTTTCCTGCAACATCTTCAATCGGCACATTAGGATCCACACGATGCTGATACAATAAATCAATCTTATCTACCTTCAATCTCCGTAGCGAAGCTTCAGCTACTTCCCTGATATGCTCAGGCCGGCTATCTACTCCGGATAATTTGCCAGTATGGGGATCAATGTGAAAACCAAACTTAGTGGCAATCACCACCTGTTCACGGAATGGAGCCAATGCTTCCCCAATCAACTCTTCATTCACAAAAGGACCATATGCCTCCGCTGTATCAAAGAATGTAATTCCCATTTCAAACGATGACCTGAGCAGAGATATCATCTCTTTTTTATCCGGCGCAGCACCATAAGCATAGCTCATGCCCATGCAGCCGAGACCAAGGGCAGATACTTCGAGACCGCTGTTGCCAAGTTTACGGAGTGGAATGTGTTGTTTCACAATAGAAAGATTTTGGAATGGGTGGCAAAGATATGGGATGTGAGATAGGCGATGTGAGACAAATCGTGAATCGTGAATCGTCCATCGTCCATCGAGAGTGGTGAGTCACTAACAAAATTACTTCTGGCAATTAATCATTCAACCCTGTAAAAGGATTCTCGAGGAGATTTAGGGGTCACCTCTCCACAATAACCACAAACACCTCCTTACCCTTCCTACTGTTAATGCCAAGAATGTATAATCCATTTACAAGATCAGCCACATTTATCTTTCCATCAAAATGTCCTTTCGCGATCTCAGCACCATCCATTCGTGACAACCTGAAAGTTTCATTTCCTTCAAGTTCTTTTTTCACATACACCACATCCCTCGCAGGATTTGGAAATAGTGAATCACCTGTTTTGACGAAGTGATCGCTGACGCCCGTATTTACCAGGCTTAGAATAGCATTGTAGATGTCAAGCTTTCCGTGACCCCATCGTACACTTCCTTCAGAAGGTATCGCACCCGTCAGTCCATCAACACGCGCATTGGCCAGAATGATGTTTTTTACTTCAGCGGATGTTAAATTAGGATTTGCTTCAAACAGCAATGCTACTGATCCTGTCACCATTGGGGCGCTCATGCTCGTTCCACTAAGCCGTATAAATTCGTACGATTTATTGTTAAATAAAATCGAGGTGAGCGGCGTAACATTTTCAACTGCAAACGAATTGAAAGAAGAAGCGATATCCTGACCCGGTGCTGAAATATCCGGTTTCATGACATCATCCATCCGCGGGCCATAACTTGAAAATGCAGTCAGCAAAAAATTTGTCTGATGCGCAGCCGTTGTGATCACGCTGCTCGTCACGCCCGGATGGCCGATACCATAATTTTTATCTCCATTGACATATCCTGCTTTCGGAGCAGTAAAACCATAGCCCCAATTGCCACCGCCATAGGTCGTCAAACGCGTGTTCCAGAAATGAACTGTGCCTGATTCCGCTTCTGCATAAATAGTTTTCTTCCATTCTGCATTTGTGCTCCTGACATTGAGCGTCATCTGCGGACGTCCATTAAGTGGATGTGCTGCATCGGTGATGAAATTGTAAAAAACTGTATCCAAGCCAATGAGTAGAAATGAATCGACCAGCGCAGGAGCTGAATCAGTATGGATCAGATTACTCTCTCCAACAATGTAATTCGGACCATTGAGGATCCGAAGTTGTACTGCAAAGGGATGTCCCGGCTCGCCCCACATGCTCACGGTTTGACCCCAGAGCTGATGATCATTAGTATAATTAAAACCCTGGATCTGTGAAAGCAGTGAGTCCTGGTGAAATTCTTTTTTCAGATGGAAATTGATATTCCCGTTATTGCCGCCACTGAATACAAACACTACCCCTTCATTGCTGAGCTCATCCACTGCTTGTGATAGAAGGGACGTACCATCAAGTGGATACGTCCTGTAGCCTCCCCAGCTGTTATTGATCACCAGTCTTTTGCCCAGGGATTGAGCTACTTCATACATCCACTGGAAAGCATCCAGTGAACCACCGACATCCACTGTCATCTGGCTGAAAAGAAAATCACTTTCAAAACCAACGCCGCGATAGATTGTGCCCGCACCGCCTCCACCTGCTATACCGGCTACGTGTGTTGCGTGATAATCATGGATGATCGAAAACGTATCATGCTGTGCCAAAGCAAGCTCTGCTTCGCCATTATAATAAGCCCCATGCGAAAAACCCGGAGGAGGCGTACCAATCCGCTTTTCCTGGTCCCAGGCAGCGAGAATGCGAGAATGCGTCAAAGCCGTATCATAAAACATCGGATGCGTATAATCAAATCCCCAGTCAGCAATACCAATGATCACATTTTTGCCTGTGTATGGTTGAGGTAAATTCACGCCATTGTGTACAAGGTCTGCACGAATATCTCCAATGGCCTTGTCGAGTTCAGGTTCTGCCTTTTCTGAGATTTCGATATATTCTATTCCCTGATAGGAAAACCCTTCACGCAACAATTCGATTGGAATGCGCAGCGTAATAATTGACCCGACAACAGCACCCACCTCAATGCCATCAACCAGCGCATGCGTTTTGTCAAATGAAGAATTCACTTTTGCCATAGCCGAGATCAGGAATTTGCCCTTTGTCCTGTATATCGGATAAAAATCAAGAACATGCTGTGAAGGCAGATTCCGGTTGTGATTCATATCCTTTTGAATTACCTGAATAGCTGCGTGAGTGGATGCAGGCATTACGGCTGGTTGGGCAGAAATGTAGGTAGTTACAAAAAAGAGAATCGGGAAGAGGATGAAATTCTTCATTTGTAGGGTTAGTTTGGATAAAGATAAAGGTAAACTTGAGCGTATGCACCGCAGATTTAAGAAGATTAAGGGATTAAGCAGATTTAATTTTTCATTACCAATCTCTTAATCTGCTTTAATCCAAAAACAAAAAATTGATCTTACCAATCTCTCAATCTGCCTACATACAAAACCAAAATAGCGATCTTAGCAATCCCCTTAATCTGCTTAAATCTGCGGTCCATCCGTAATGAAGAAAAATCTCCCTCCTTACCAGCATACTCTTCCGTTCCGATTCATTTTTGATAGATACTCACAGTATTCGATTGCAACCCTTGTGATGTCGCCTGGAGTTGAATGAACCCTGACATCTAACTCAATTGGAAGATAAATCTATTTTTTCGGAAGAACATGGGCACATCAATAAAATTAGCTAATTGATCATAACCTTTCTTAAAAGATCAGCGTGCTCTTTTAGCGTCTCAATTACACACCACTCCTCTATTGAGGCATACTCGGCCTTACTTCAATCTTACTCGGCAATGTTCGGGAATTGAGCTTCAGCAAATTGATCACAATGTCACCGATATCCTCAGGTTGTATTTTCCATTCGTCTTTTTCATCAGGTACGTGACCATTGAAATAGGTGGCAACAGAACCGGGCATGATCGTTGTGACCCGGATTCCATATTTTCTGAGATCTAACATGACAGCCTGCGTAAAGCCTACCAGTCCAAATTTGCTGGCATTGTATGCCGCACCATTCGCGAAAAAATTGGTTCCTGCGAGGCTGGCCATTGTGATGAGATATCCTTTTGATGCTTTTAATGTTTCGACTGTAGCTTTAACTGTATTGAATACACCGGTGAGATTGGTATCTATGACCTCGCTCCATTTCTCTGGCGACATAGCCTCAATAGATTCAAAATGACCTACGCCTGCGTTGGCGATGACGACATCGAGCTGGCCCCAATGTGACATGATCTGGTCTGCACAAAATTGCTGTGCCCTCAGGTCACGAACATCACATACCAGGCCAAGTGCATCCGGTGCGCCGAGTTTAATTAGCTTTTGTGCTTCAGTTTCTGCTTCATCTGCATTTCGGCCGGTAATGGCAACACGCATACCTTCACCGGCCATTCGTTCAGCAATACCAAGACCAATTCCTTTCGTGCCGCCGGTGATGAGGGCGGTTTTATTTTTTAACGACATCATAGAATACCAGTTTATGTAAGGATACCAATCTAAATATGAATTTCTAAATTAAGTTGCAAATGATATGGTTTCACCTTACCACCTGTGACTTTCTTATTTTGTGCTTAGATGATCCTCAATTCTTACCAGCTTTTTCTAAGTGTCCTTTCCATCAGCATTCTTCATGCTCTGTTACCTAATCACTGGTTGCCGGTCGTAGCGATATCGAGACAGCTGGGGTGGTCCGGAGGAAAAACTGCGGGGGTGACGATGATGGCAGCATTGGCGCATTCGCTGAGCACGGTGATCATAGGTATTTTATTGGCGCTGGGTGGAATGACGCTGGATAATCTGCTCCCCTATTTCCATTTTATTGCTGCAGGCATTTTAATCTTACTGGGAGTGATGTTTGTCTGGAGGCACCAGCATCATATGCATTTTCATCTTCGCGAACTGAATGTTCAGGCCCATCCAAACCTGGGATACATACTTGGATCGCTGATGCTGGCGATGTTTTTATCCCCATGCCTTGAAGTAGGAGCTTTGTTTTTAGTTGCGGGTACGGAAGGGATGAAAATCACGTTGATCCTGGCTGTGATATATACCGTCACTTCGGCGTTGGGGATGACTTTGTTTGCTTACCTGGCGATGCAGGGGTTGAAGCGGTTTGACTGGCATAAGCTGGAGCATAATTCGGGTTTGATTTCTGGGATCATATTGATCCTTACGGGGGTGATGTTTCTTTTTGTGCGATGAGATAGATAAAATATGATGGGAGATAGAAATTGGTTAAACTTTGGGAGTGAAAAGTTAAAATTGAAAAATCTTTGAAAAAAATTGGGTTTAGGTGGTCACATTTGGGAGGGCTCGATACACTATAGGTGGCAGAGGAATCATTCCGAATTTCGACGAAATGATTTTAGCTAAAATGCTGTCAAACCATTAGTTGAAAACAATTTAATTTTTTTATCATGGCCTTTTCCAAAGCGCGGCTTTACAATCGCAGATCACGTCTCACTGCCTATTTTTTCAAAGTCCTGAGTCACCCGGCCAGGCAGGAGCTCTTATTAAAACTGGCTGAAGATGATTCGCTCCCCGTAGAAATATTGGCGAAATATCATCCGGTTTCGAATTCAACAGTATCTAAGCACATGGAATCACTTCGGACTGCCAGCTTCATTAAATTCAAGGAGATGTATCCTTATATACTTTATGCGCTTAATAAGAAAAATATTCAACTGGCTAAAGAATATATGCTGGATTTTTTTGATCGACTGGAGAAAGCTATGAATAAAAAACAAAGCTAAAACCATTGAGAAATCCTTCCGAATTTCGACGAAATGAAATTTATTTTCTGTTGTGTATCTGGTTGATATCCTGCCATTTATA
>JBDSPM010000179.1:0-5102 GCA_039930325.1 Saprospiraceae bacterium | reverse complement strand
GCTCGGCTATCTGATCCATCTGATGAATGAATTCGTCCCAGTCGGGATGCAATCCTTCAGGTGTATAATTGCCTAAAAGATCCATTAAATATTTATCCCACTCGTTATTTAGCATGTTGGCTGAGGGTTACCCCTAGTAAGTCTTTAAGTTTTGATCTTGCTTTCACAAGGTTTGACCGGCTGGTGCTCTCTGTTATTTCGAGGACATCAGCGATTTCCTTGTGTGAAAAGCCTTCTACTACATAAAGATTAAAGACAGAACGATAAGCGGGGGATAAGCGCTGTATGCATTTGATGATTTCCTGGACAGTGAGCTTGCTCAGGGCATCAGGTTCATTGGTCTGGACGTTGTAGGCAGTTTCCAGGTCTTCTGTCCGGCGGCGCGTTTGCATGCGATAGTAATCAATAGCCGTGTTGACCATGATCCTCCTCATCCAGGCGATAAGGGAGGTGCCGGGTTGATATTTCTGGATGTTGTTAAGAATTTTGATGAAGCCTTCGTGGAGAATATCGAGGGCGTCGTCCTGATTGCTGGAATACCGGAGGCATACGCCCATCAGCAGGGTATAATTGTCTTCATAGAGCTGCTTTTGCGCCCACCGCTCTTTGGCGATACAGGCATCAATGAAGGCCCTTTCCTGATTCTCGAGGCTGATTGATAAACTCATAACCGGATTTAAATATCGGAAAATTCTATAAAATGACCTAATCAATCCCATCGAATGTCAACAGAATTGCATAAAAGCGATGAGTTGAGCTAAATTCAGGATCAATGAATCTATCCATCGTATTAACTTTCCGCCATGGAAATACTATTGGAAGACTTAAAATATCCTGTTGGCAAGTTTGACTGGTCTGCAGAGATTTCTGAACAAGAGCGTAACCAGGCTATCAAAAAAATAGCTGCTTTTCCTTCAAGAATCAGGTCTACTGTTTCAGATCTGACGGACGAACAATTAAACACGCCCTATCGTCCTGACGGTTGGACTGTGCGACAGGTAGTGCATCATCTTGCAGACAGTCATATGAATGCATACATCAGATTTAAGCTTGCTCTCACTGAAGATAATCCGGTCATCAAGCCTTACAAGGAAGCTGAATGGGCAAAGTTGCCGGATAGTAAGCTCTCCCCGGATGTTTCATTAAGCTTGCTTGAAGGTGTTCACAAACGCTGGGTCACCATGATGGACTACATGAATGAATCTCAATGGGAGCTTGGCTTCACTCATCCTGAGCACAATCGTTTTATGGTTCTAAATAAAGCCGTTGCCATGTATGCGTGGCATTGTGAGCATCATCTGGGACATGTGACGGGGTTGATGGAGAGGGAGGAGTAGTAGAATTCCATTTTCCCCCCTAAATCCCCCAAGGGGGACCCTTTTCCTGATTTTAAGAGTCACCTTTTTTATTGAATTATTTCTCCAGAAAAATGCATAAAATCATTTTCGGCAATACATCTTTTATCTGAACGAAAAAGATCCCTCTTGGGGGATTTAGGGGGAGAGGAGAATTTGTTTTCGACTAAACAGGATCTACTCCCCACTCTCCAGCAGCATCTTCCTCAGTAACACCAACGCAGCGATCGAGGTATATTCAATATTACTGACTCTGTCTCTCGTCAATTTTAATAATTTCGATTTCGTTCCATTCGGACCTGCACATGCTATCCAGATAGTCCCCACAGGTTTACTTGGAGTGCCACCGGTTGGTCCTGCAATTCCACTTGTAGCTAACGCCCATGTGACATCAAGATTTTTACGCACGCCCTCTGCCATGGCTCGTACGACTTCTTCACTCACTGCGCCATGAACCCAAAGCATCTCCTGTGATACATCAAGCTCTGACGTCTTCATTCTATACGCATATGGTACGATCGAGCCAATAAAATAATCTGACGATCCGGATACCGCTGTCAGAAGATGGGATAAATATCCGCCTGTGCAACTTTCACCAGTGCCAATAGTTTCATTGCGTTGTCTCAGAATGTCACCGATAGATTTAGAAAGAGATGTATCTATTGTATTTCCAAAAACGAGATCACCGAGCCTTTCGAAGATTTGCGATTGCAGCTTATCCATCATTTCTTTTTTTCCTTCACCATAACTTGTCAATCGTAAAGTCACCTGGCTAAATGAAGGCAAGTATGCAAGCTTGATATCTGCTGGCAAATCTGATTCAATATCCTTTATAGTATCAGAGATCACCGTTTCACCTTCACCTGCTGTGCGAATAAACCTATGTTCGACCTGATCTCCTTTCGGAAGTAAGTGAATTATTTTTTCAGATAACAGATGTCGCATCTCATGAGGTACGCCTGGAACGGATACAAGAATTTTATTATCCACTTCGAACACCATCCCAGGAGCTGAACCCTGATCATTCGGGATCACTTGTGCATTATTAGGCATGTAGCATTGCACTTTATGAAGCTCTGACGGTTCTTGGCCGATACGTTGCAAGATTTCTTTTACACGAATCCAGGTTTCCTCGTGCCATATTAATTTGGAATGAAAATATTGACATAAAGCTTCTTTGGTAAGATCATCTTTGGTAGGGCCAAGACCTCCCGTCGTGATGACGAGATCAGCATCTTCATAACAAGTTTGAATACCCTTTATGATCTCCTCAATTTCATCCCTCACCCCGATCTTTCGTGTCACTTTCCAGCCATTCAGATCAAGCCATGACGCTATCCAGGAACTATTGGTGTCTACTATTTGCCCAATCATGATCTCATCACCGATGGTCAGTATTGCCGCCTTCTTCATTTCAGCCATTTGATTTCATGCGAAAAATAAGATTTCCCTTCCTGCCCGTTGATAGCGAGCGTTAATTTTCCATCATCATTCACACCCAGGATAGTTGCCTTCACCTTATTTCCATTCCATTCAAAATCATTTTGTTTTCTAAGGCCATAGATCAATTGATCATATTGAGGTTTCCATTCCTCAACAGGCTCTGCTATTACTTTCATTACTTCATCACGTAGTTTTTTTGCAATGTTAAATATTTCATATTTTTTTCCGGTAAGAATGAAAAGTGAAACCGGATTGGGCAGGTCCGGAGGAAAATCAGCTTCATTCACATTCATTCCGATGCCGATAATGGAATGTTGAACTTTTGAAGAAGAAATTGAATTTTCAATCAAAATCCCAGCCAGTTTGAGACTTCTGATATAAATGTCGTTAGGCCACTTGATCATTGGATTGAGTGATGGTGCTACAGAATGAATCGTTCGAACCACTGCAATGCTTGTTTTCAGCGACAGCAAAGACAAATCTTGCAAAAGCATGTTGTCGGGTTGTAGAATGATGGAGACTGCAAGATGATTTCCGGGCTGTGAAGACCAGGTTCGGCCATATTGTCCGAGTCCTTCTGTCTGATGCAATGCTAAAATAGCGGTTCCATGCAGGTTTTGACCGGAAGCCAACAATCGGTGGGATTCTTTGTTAGTGGAATCAATAGTGTCGTAGATCCTGAAATCTTCCATTTTTTGGCTTAAAAGCACCTTACCTTTGACCTACGGACGGTTAAGTTTCCGAAAAACAATTATCGTACATTTGAATTAATATAATGCCTGAATTGTAGTAAGGTATAGGAAAAGCACCACAAGAATAGGACGGAAAGTACCGTTAAATTCTTTTCAAAAAAAACATGAACATTTGGTAAGCACGAAAAAAGCCATCCAGGCGAAAACTATCAGCCAGGGTCTCCAGGACCTGATCATCGACTGTATTACAGATATCAAAGGAAAAAATATAGTACTTCTCGACCTCAAAGCCATAGATGACGCTCCCGCAGATTATTTTATCGTCTGCGAAGGGGATTCTACTACACAGGTGAGAGCTATAGCCAATAACATCGAACGCCGACTCCGGGATGAAATACGGCTAAGCCCCGCTCATGTAGAGGGCACCCAACATGCTAAGTGGGTGTGCATGGATTATTTTGACGTTGTCGTACACATCTTCCATCCTGAGACCAGGCGTTTCTACGACTTGGAGCAATTGTGGAGCGATGCGGAGCGGATCGATTACCACGATATTTAATTGCGTTCTGTCTACATATCAGATCACATGATCGAATAGGCAAAACCTTAGTGGGAGCGCAATCGTTTATAACAGATTAAAAGCAGCATTTTTACCCTTCATAAAATGAGCGAAGAAAATAATAATCAGAACCCGGACCGTAAACCGGGGAATAAATTCTCCTTCAATTCATATTGGATATACGGCAGTATTATCCTGGGCCTGATCATCTTTAACCTGATGTTCCTGGGTGAGATGTCTACGGAGACTATCAACTTCCAGAAGTTCACAGAAATGGTAGAAGCAGGTGACGTGGCAAAAATTGAAGTCGTCAATAAAAAAGACGCAAGGGTCTACATCAAAAGAGAAAGCCTGTCGAAACCGCAGTATAAAAAGATAACAGAATCCACTTTTAATAAAGCGAAGCCGAATTATGTATTCAATATTGGCCCTCCGGAATCTTTCGCAAGTGACATCAACGCACTCAATGCGAGAGTATCTCCTGAGTTGCGTGTTTATCCGGATTATGTCGATAAGGAAAACTGGTTGGGCCCATTGATGGGATGGCTGATTCCAATCTTTTTGTTTTTAGGACTATGGATATTCATGATGCGTCGTGTAGGTGGTGGATCAGGCGGACCGGGTGCGCAAATATTTAATATCGGAAAAAGTAAAGCGACTCTTTTTGAAAAAGATTCGAAGGTGACAGTCACATTTGCGGATGTAGCAGGACTTGATGAAGCGAAAGAAGAAGTGATGGAAGTAGTGGATTTTCTGAAGCAACCTAAAAAATATACTGCGCTTGGTGGAAAGATTCCAAAAGGTGTTCTGCTGGTAGGCCCACCGGGAACAGGTAAGACTCTTTTGGCAAAGGCTGTGGCGGGTGAAGCTGCGGTTCCATTCTTTTCTATATCAGGCTCTGATTTCGTTGAAATGTTTGTGGGGGTGGGTGCATCGCGTGTGCGTGATCTTTTCAAACAAGCCAGGGAAAAAGCGCCTTGTATAGTCTTCATCGATGAAATAGATGCGATCGGCAGAGCACGCGGAAGGAATGCATTTCAGGGTGGAAATGAC
>JBDSPM010000178.1:0-7078 GCA_039930325.1 Saprospiraceae bacterium | reverse complement strand
GGCATTCTGGCCGGTGGTCGCGTCGAGAATAAGCATGACATCATGCGGGGCACCGGGCAGGGATTTCTGAATAGAGCTTTTTATTTTCGTAAGCTCCCGCATCAAGTTTACCTTGTTATGTAGCCTGCCTGCTGTATCGATGATGACAACGTCTGCATTGGATTTCATTCCTTCCTTTACTGCTTCGAATGCTACCGCGGCCGGATCCGTATTCATCCCTTTACTGAAAAAAGCACAACCCACCCGATCTGCCCAGATCTTAAGCTGATCTACAGCTGCGGCTCTGAACGTATCTCCAGCGCCTAACAGGACAGATAAACCTTTCTGTTTATATTGATATGCCAGCTTACCTATCGTGGTGGTCTTGCCTACACCGTTTACACCGACCACAAGCAGCACATATGGCTTGACACCGGAGGGAACTTCAAAGTCTTCAAGATCTAAACTATTATTATTAGTAAGAAGAGCGGCTATTTCATCCCGCAATATGGTATTGAGCTCGCTAACATTGAGATATTTATCGCGCGCGACACGGGCTTCAATCCTGTCTATGATTTTGACTGTTGTTTCTAGACCTACATCACTTGAGATGAGAGCGGCTTCTAACTCATCAAGCACTTCAATATCCACCGTGGACTTTCCGGCAACTGCTTTGGATATGCGCTGGAAAAGATTGGACTTTGTTTTTTCAAGACCCTGGTCTAATTCCTGTTCTTTTTCTTTTGAAAAAAATTTATTGAAGAAGCTCATGATCGAAATGGTCTTATATGAAGATATCTGAACAGTACGCTTGGACCATTCAGATATCGAAGATGACAATTACTCGAAGGATGTGAAATCCTGATCGTCTATTTCTCAGCAAAGAATTCTTTCACCTTATCTTTGTGGATAATGACTTCCTTATATGAGTATTTACCGGTCACTGGATCTTTGACAGGTTTTACCACCTTTACAAAATCTCTTCCTGAACCTGCATTTGTTGCCCGTTGTGCAACCTTGGCATTTTTTGAAATTTTAGCCATCTAATGAAAATTTTATTATTTGATTTCTTTATGAACTGTCACTTTCTTAAGGATCGGATTGAACTTCTTCAGCTCTAGACGGTCCGGTGTATTCTTACGGTTCTTCTGGGTCACATAACGTGATGTTCCAGGCATGCCGCTGGTCTTATGCTCCGTGCATTCAAGGATGATCTGGTGCCTGTTACCTTTTGACTTCTTTGCCATGATGGATTACTTCTTCTTCTTTTTTAGAGTGACGCCGGTGTGAAAACCTTCCGCTTTTAATCTGATCAGGTAATCATAGAGCCCTATCTTATCAATATTCCTGATGGCGGACGTAGAGACATTTAATTCTACCGTTTGCCCTGTTTCAGGAATAAAAAAACTTTTCTTCTGCAGGTTAGGCAAAAACCGGCGTTTCGACTTCATGTTCGAGTGGGATACCTTATGACCGCTCATTGGTTTTTTCCCTGTTAACTGACATTCTCTGGCCATAGTAATTGCCTTTTATTCTTTTTTATAATGCTCTTTCTATCAAGAAGTTACCTTCAAAATGGTGACTTCGAAAGGAGTCGAACCTTCAACCTCCTGATCCGTAGTCAGGTGCTCTATCCAATTAAGCTACGAAGCCGAGTCCTCAAATGGAGTGCAAAGATAAAAGTTTCCAACTGACTTTTTATCATACGCTGAATGATTATTTCAACGCCTTCGCATTCAGGTACTTGTGGAACCAGATTAATAAACGAACAACTTCGCTGTCGCCTTTTCCTTTTTATTCCTAAGGGTCACCAGGTAAATCGCAGCAGCCAGGGATTGCGTATCCAGAAGAAAAAATCCCTGAACGACCTCTGCAGCAGATATGCCGGAAGTGTACACCCGGTCACCGTTTGTTGTATACACTTCATATTCCAATGCGGTTGAATCGCCTCTGCTTATAAAGTTTACCCGGGTCTTTTCGAGGCTGATTGGATTGGGAGTGATAGACAGGATCTTTAATTCAGGATGGACTATAGCTTTGCACTCATCGTAAGCAGCTTTGATAGCCGCATCGACCTGGAGCCTTTTTCCTGTCACAGTAACACTTTCCAGCGAGTTATTTGGTTTTGCCGTTGAAAAAATATAATCTTTCATTTTTAATGCGATTCCATCCGGATCGCTATCCAAATTATCTAATAATGCCAGGCAAGGAACACTGTACAATAAACCAATAGCACCCGCCATGTGTGGGGCAGCTGCACTCGTTCCGCCAAAGGCCTGATATAGATTATTGAGGTTTAAAGTCAAAATATTTTCTCCTGGAGCTCCCATGTCAATGCTTATATTTCCAAAGCCTGCTCCATCCACCAGTATGTCACTTGCATCTACGCTTGTCACAGCTATGAGGTAAGGAGAGGTGCATGTAGTCGGCATATCACCTGCAGTCTCAACTGATACAGACTGGTTAGGTCCGGAAGCAATGCTTAATATGCCTTCTGCACCCATCTTATCATACATCTCGCACCACAAAGGATGATCCGCAGCGAAAGCATTATCGATGCCACCGGATAAATTAGTGACGACTATGAATGCACCTTCACGTCCATGCGTGTCATTGTATTTTTTACGCAGATCGATTGCATACTGATAGGCTTCTATAACTCTTGATTCGAAATCAGCTCCACTGATCAGCATGAGTTTAATGGCCCAGTTTATACCTGATACACCTTTATTGTTGTTTCCACGGGCTCCAATCACACCGCTGACCTGCGTTCCGTGTCTTTCTTTCAAATGCTGATCATTACCCTTTACTATATTCAATCCCCTGTAGTCGTCTATGTAACCATTCCCGTCATTGTCTATACTATCACCAGGGATTTCATCTTTATTTACCCAAATATTTTTAATAAGGTCTTCATGAGTAATGTCAAAGCCATCATCTACAACCGCTATTACTATGGTATCTCCTCGTTTTGTAACACCACCTGTTGTAATATCCCATGCTTTAGGCATACCGATCAGGTTCATATTAACCTGGTTGACATATCCGGGATCATTAGGTATAGTATTCCTCCATTCTATTCGCTGATCAGGCATAACCTCGCTGACGCATTCAAGCTTTCTAAGCGAAATGATGGCGTTACCAGGTAATTCAACAACAACCCATGTCTCCACGGGCAAGATTCTCTTTACATAGCTCGTCTGATCAAAGCCGCTATCCTGCCACCACTGATCAAGGCATGCAGTGGAGCTGCCCTTCAATTTGACCAGCCACCGTTCTGCCGGTTCGGCGCCATGTAGATGATGAAAGAAAGACATCAATGTGGAATAAAGTAAAATCAATATCATGCTTATCTGTTTTTTTGATGCCGGAATTCAACCTTTAGTTAACGCAATTCCGGGCTCATTCGCATATCGTTTCATGATTTATCCATTAGTGCCCAACGGCAGTATACGCACCTTTAAAATTTTTTTCTCCCGCCTGCACCTGGAATGTCAAATTATTCTCCCTGGGCGGTATGGGGCAGTTGAAGCCATCACTGTAGGCACAATAAGGATTGTAACATTTATTGAAATCAATCGTGATCGTTCCGTCTTCAGTGTCTTTCTTAGACATATTTATATAACGGCCTCCTCCATAGGTGGTGATCCCATTGGTTTCATCCTTAAAAGGTAAAAAAAGGTAATCTGCAAAATCAGCATTGCCTGCAAGTGATAAATTTTCGTATATAGATAAGGTAGCAGTCTGATGGCCCCATTCAAAAGTGGCTTCACCCCATTTACGGTATTTTCTGGTCAGACCGCTATAGGTTGGCATATCAAAAGGCTGGGTATTAATTGCGGTCCTGAAAGTCGCTGTCACTATTGCATTCCTGACTGGAGGATAGAAATCAAGCTTGTCAAAATCGGCTTCTTTCAATGGAGAGCGAGGATCATTTAAAAACTCTTTTTTATACTCCTGCCGATATTCCGTGATTTCCTTCGTCAAAGGGGACGAACATCCAACGGATCCAATAAGAATGGAATAAAAAAGAATAGTCCGTTTCATGGTTTTTCTTTAGTTGATACCAGGGCTAACTGATGTCCATCATCACTCACTGCCAACCCGGCAATAAATTTGATGCCATAGAGTGACAAATCTGCAACTTCGTTCCATGTGGTTTGCAGAGCCGGGTTCATGCTATAAAGTGTATGATCCCTGCTCATAAAAATTGTGCCGTCGGGACCGATGACAAAATCCTCAGTCTTTGGTGGCGTCACTGCTATGACATCAATCAGCGAGGAAGATGGATTATATTTTTTGAGATACCAGAAGTCCTGATCAAATTTATGAACGTATACCAGTCGTCCGGATTTATCAGTGCCGATTGATTTGCCCACAGAAGTCGTAATGCGCTTGCTCTTATTGTCTGATGTATTGAAGTACGTCAGCACATTATCACTGCCTTCCATTCTATACAATCCCAATTCGTGTGGGCTCATCCAGGTGTAGCTGCCGATATTGTGAATGTCACCTGTCATGCTTTGTATTTTTAGCGATTTCAGATCTATCCTGTACACTTGCTGATCAAGCTGTTCAACCGGCTCTTTCTTTAGAAAAGAAATATATTGCCCGTTATTAATGAGACGGGGCAAAAATTCACTTGCCCGGGTACGCGTGACCCGTTTTATTTTTTTTTGTTCAAGCGAAAGCTGCCAGATATCATTTTGATCGTCACCTATTCTTCTGACACTAACCAAAATATCCCCCGTGGCTGTGAAACTTGGCTGATATGTCAGGCCGCCTTTGTTGAAATTGCTGAGGAATTTAGGGCCATAGACATGATTCTGCCCATCAGGCGTCTGATGAAGTGAAAAAAGGTAAAGATCGAAGCCAGGCTGACTAAAAACAATCCCGGTAAAGCAGAAAAACAGGTAGCAAATGCCGGAAAGAACTTTCATTTTTGTCATCATCTTGAATAAATGAAGCTGTTAATGACAAAGATAAGTCTTATTAAGCAGGAAGGAAATAGTAGGGCCGTAAAGAAGGTGCCATCACAATGGCATCAATCCATCTGGTATGCAGATTTAAATATCCTGTTCCAGTTAATACCATTGCTCATGCTTCCATTTTTTGTTGAAAACCATATGAACAAAGGCTTGCCGACGATGTGATCTTCAGGTACAAACCCCCACGCCCTTGAATCTTCAGAATTGTGGCGGTTGTCTCCCATCGCCCAGTAATAATTTTCCTTGAAGGTATAGGTGGCAGAAGGAACTCCATTGATGATGTACTGACCATTCTCGATTTTAAAATCGTTATTTTCATATACATCAATCACCCTGCTATACAGTGCTATCGTTTCAGGAGTCAGCGCGACGGTGACACCTTTTTTTGGAATATATATAGGGCCATAATTATCCACAGTCCATTTGCTGAAATGCTCTTTATCATATGGAAATAAATCAGTTGAATACGGTGTCATATCAAAGGGTTGGATTTTGATATTCGGATCCAATTTTTTGAGTGCTTCCACCTGTTCATTGTCGAGGTAAAATGGCACTACTCTGTTCTGGGGCACGGTGATCCCCATTTCCTGCACCTTTTCCCAGTTGAGGCCTTCGGCATTGATCTGATAGATATACTGCATGTGTCTTGGGTTTTTTGCAGCCACGCCATTAATATAAACCTGTTTGTCTATGATCTGAAGGCTATCTCCTGCAACAGCAATACAGCGTTTAATATAATGATCCTTTTTATCGATCGGACGAGTGATCAATTTGGCATGTCCGACATCCCTTGCAGCTTCGGGACTGGTTCGTATCTGGTGAGCTGTATAGGATCTGGATGGTGATAAATATACGCTGTCTCCTACCGGCCAATTGAAAACAAAAGGTTCATTGCGATCTATACTTTCCAACGCAGGCAATCGGAAATAGGGAAGCGATGGTTTTTTCATATAGGATTCAGTTCCCACTATTGGAATCGTATTATGAAGCAATGGAAACATCGCCACGGTCATCGGAGTCCTGATGCCATAATGAGCTTTGCTGACAAACAAAAAGTCACCCACATTCAATGATCCCTCCATTGATGGGGTAGGGATTTTATACGCTTCTAATAAAAACATCCGGATAAAAGCGGCAGCAAAAACTGCGAATACGATGGCTTCTGTCCATTCACGTGCAACTGACTTACGATATGGATTGGCTTTGATTAATTTCTCAGCCTGTCGTGGTTTGTTGCCTGCGATGGCTTCCAGGATTTGTCTCTTGTATTCGATTTCCCTCGGTATGATCGGACCAATATATTTATCCTTTTTATTTAGGGCAATGGCGGTAAAAATAGCAGGTGCATAAATCACGGCCATAGCACTATGCCTGAATTTCAATTTATCAAATGAACGAACCAGGTCAACTGTCATTCCGCAGTAAATGAAGATATTGACAACGGGAAATAAGAGCCACCATGCGTAGGCAGGTTTTCGTCCTATGAGCTTACACCATTCAATAAAATTTACGCCTGGGATTAAACCTTTAATGGCCGGTACACCGGCTTTAGGAAAGAGCAGATACAGACTGATGCTCAAAAAGATATAGGAGAGAATAAGAAAGATGAGAATGGACACTTGATCTGGATTTTGTTATACGTAAAGCGGCAAAGATATGTTAAAAAGTATGTGCCTTCGATCAAAGGCCTGTGATGATCGACTTACTTTATTCAATCCCTGTCTTCCTCATCCAGATCGCTCAACATTTTTCCAAGCGGATCGCTGAAACCAATTTTCCCCTGAGTCAATTCTTTTGTTAGGACATCGAGGTCCGCGAGGGAATGAAGCACGATTTCTTTGAAGACATAATAATCCGATTTGGGGATCTTATATGCTTCAAGCAAGCGATCCATTCCGGGAACGGTGTCAAGGGTTTTGTGAAATGATTTATCCTCTGCATCATTGGTGAGATGGATCACATTGCTATCACCAAAGAATGCCCTGATAGCACCGTAGGGGTCTTTATCTTTTCCTTTTTTTATTTTTTCAGGATGAGGAAAGGTTTCTAAAAATTCTTCACGAACCGCCTGGCTTACTAATTGCAAAGCGACATTATACTGCCCTTCAACT
>JBDSPM010000177.1:0-7212 GCA_039930325.1 Saprospiraceae bacterium | reverse complement strand
CGCCGGATCAGTTCTTCTGTTTTTCCTGAAAACATGGAGCCACAGATAACTTCTATCCATCCCCTGCGTTGTGTATGAAATGAAGGCTCAAGAAACATGATGTCTGCAAAGATGCACTGTTCTGTTTACTTCAGTGGCCTGACCCAATGAATATTGGCACGTTCACACAATATTAACCCGTTTTGTATCATATTAGAGGCCGGACCGTCTTACCTTTCAAATAATTAACAAGAACTAACATGGATATTAAAAAAGCGCAACGTTTATTCACTAAAATTCAGGCCTTCCTTGACAATGGGAATGCCCAGGATATTTCAAGACTGGAAAAAGATTTGATTAAATCCTATATCATCCAGCTTTATGAAATCGTGACGGAAGAAGAAAGTGTAAAGCGTGAGGAGGAAAAGCCCGTTGAATTTGTAGAATATAAAATGCCAAAAAGGGAAGCCGCTTCAAAAATTGAAACACCTCCGGTAAAAGATTATGAAGTTCCCAAAACAGAAAATTGGAAACCGGAATTCACGGAGCCAATAGAAAACAAACCTATTGAAAAGCCCATTGAAAAAGATACTACATATCAGCCGGTGTATAAAACACCGACGGTTGAATCAAAACTAATTCACCACGCTGAACCAGTTAAGGAAACCATTCCTCCAGCTAAAATCCACTCAACTTCTACGGAAACGAATGAAGCCCTTGCTAAACTGTTTGACCTAACTAAAACTGAAGAAATGTCAAGCCGTTTCAGCCATGTTCCCATCGCGAGTATCGAAGCTGCGATGGGATTGAATGAGCGGATATTTACGCTCAATGAATTATTCGGCGGCAATAAATCTTTATTTGATTCTACGTGTGCGAAGTTGAATAGCTTCAATTCATTTGATGAGGCTAAAACCATGCTTATGGCCGGGGCGGCGAAAGATTACAACTGGTCATCACCTGAGCGCCTGAAAATGGCCGAGCAATTTCTTCACATTGTATCGCGCAGATATCCTAAATCAGTTTCCTGAAGCTGATGATGCAGCAAATTTTGAAAAGGCTCTGGTTTCCAATTGCATTCGTTGGATTGTTATGGATTATACACCTCTTTCACGTAATCTCCGGAATTGATTTTACATCGTTGGGGGTTTATCCGCGAAGGATAGAAGGCCTTCCGGCTATTCTGACTGCGCCATTGATACATGGTGGATGGGAACATTTATTTTACAATTCAATTTCATTTTTAATTCTTAGTGCCATTCTTTTTTGGTTCTATCCAAAGATTGCCTACAAGAGCTTTGTATTGATGTATCTCATGTCTGGTTTAGGTGTCTGGATATTCGCGGCACCCTACACGTATCATATTGGAGCCAGCGGGATTGTATATGGAATGGTATCGTTGGTTTTTTGGACGGGCATATTCCGGCGCAACATTAAATCGATCGTGCTGGCTTTAATCATCCTTGTATTATATGCCGGATATTTTGGAGGAATCGTTCCGGGACAAAAAGGGATATCCTGGGAGAGCCATTTACTTGGGGCGATCGCAGGTATATTTTTAGCCTGGATGTATAAGTTACACGTTGAAGAGGATGAGGTACCACCTCCTAAGGAAGAAGAAGAGGAGGAGGAAGAAAAGAATTATTTTCTTCCGAGGGATGTGTTTGATGTGCGTCGTTTGGACCCCTAAATCCCCTAAAGGGGACTTTTAAAAAACCTTGAATACTTATTGTCAGTAAAATTAAATAATGGACTTCAATGCCATGCGAACTGATCCATGTTGGGATAATAGTGCGGAGGCTTCATCGTAAGAAAGTTCTGATTTTTCCATGATCATGCGTACACCCCGGTCGATCAGCTTGTTGTTCGAAAGATGCATGTCTACCATTTTATTGTCTTCGATACGGCCCAGGCGGATCATGGTCGTCGTTGAAATCATATTGAGGATCAGTTTCTGAGCAGTGCCTGCTTTCAGCCGAGTGCTGCCTGTTACTACCTCCGGGCCCACGACACATATGATGGAATGGTCTGCATGCGAGATCAAAGGAGCGTCCGGATTGCAGGTAATACATCCCGTGAGGATTTTAGCCTCCCTGGCTTTTTTAAGACCACCGATGACATAAGGGGTGGTGCCTGATGCAGCAATTCCGATCAGCGTGTCCATTTCGTTGATTTGAAATTCCATTACATCTTTCCAGGCTTGTTCAGTATCGTCTTCTGCAAATTCCTGTGCTTTTCGAATGGCTGCATCGCCGCCTGCGATAAGTCCTATGACATCTTCATGATCCACGCCAAATGTTGGCGGGCATTCTGATGCATCGAGGATGCCTAATCTTCCACTGGTGCCCGCACCGATATAAAAAAGCCTGCCACCGTCCCGCATTCGTACGACGATATCTTCTACAAGACGTTCGATTGAAGGAATGCATTCAGCGACCTTGCTTGCTACAGTCTGGTCTTCGAGATTGATGAGTGAAAGAAGATCACCAGTCGACATCTTTTCGAGATGATGATAAGGGGAATCCTTTTCAGTGATTTTTTCCAAACTAGCAATATTCGTTAAACGCCGCTTTCAGGTTCTCCGCAATCATCATAGCACTGCGGCCTTCAATGTGATGGCGTTCGAGGAAATGAACAAGTTTGCCATCTTTAAAAAGGGCAATGGCCGGTGATGATGGAGGATAAGGAAGCAGGTATTCCCTGGCTTTAAGGGTGGCGTCGGCATCGACTCCCGCAAAAACGGTGTACAGATTTTCGGGTTGCTTGTCATTCTGAAGGGCCATTTTAACTCCGGGACGTGCCATGGCTGCGGCGCATCCGCAAACGGAATTTACGACTAAGAGGGCAGTACCACGTTGATCTTCAAAGACTTCTGCGACTTCCTGAGGGGTTTCAAGCGCCTCGAAACCTGCAGAAAGCAAATCCTGGGTCATTGGCGCTACTATTTCGGCTGGATACATATTTTTAAGATTTTTGAGGGATGAATGAATTGATAGAATGAAACAAAGGTAAGAGAGAAAAGGTTTGAGAGCAAAGTTTAAATGTTTAGATGGTTAAAGGTTTAATCGGGGTTTATTACAACTTTGCTTACCGTGCAAAAAAATAGCAAAGGGGAGGTAGAAAGAAAATTTATGATTTAATCAGATCAATGATTGAATATTCAGATAAATAAAATGAGATTAGGATATGTTTACACGAATTAAAATATGTTGCATTTCAAGTGTTGAAGAAGCCATGCTTGCTATCCGGTTTGGTGCAAATGCACTTGGCCTGGTCGGACCTATGCCAAGTGGGCCCGGGCCTATTCCGGTTTCCCTGATCAGGGAAATTTCGGATGATGTTCCTCCGGGGATTTCTACTTTTTTGTTGACAAGTGAAACTACTGCAGCGGGTATCATTGAAATCTATAAAAAAACACAAGTCCAGGTTTTACAATTAGTGGATGAAGTGGAAAATAGAGATGTATATAAAATTTTGAGAGAAGAATTACCACACGTGAAGCTTGTGCAAGTCATACATGTCATGACTGAGGATTCTATTGAAGAGGCTTTGGGAGTTGCACCATATGTAGATTCGTTATTATTGGATAGTGGAAATCCAAAACTTGCCGTGAAAGAATTAGGTGGAACGGGAAGAATGCATGACTGGACTATAAGCCGGGCTATTGTAGAACAGTGTGGAATACCTGTATTCCTCGCAGGAGGATTGAATCCATCGAATGTGCGGGAAGCGATAAAAAAAGTGAATCCTTTTGGTGTGGATGTTTGTTCGGGGCTACGGAAAAATGGTGTCCTGGATGAGAAATTGCTCTCTGATTTTATGAAGGATGTTGTAGTGTGAAAAGCATGGAGCATGAAGGAATAATTATCTTAAAGATATGTGTCTTACTTGCGATCGTAATAAATTTTCCATAACTAATTATTTTAAAAAAATAAGAAAAATCACATCGGCATCTTCTGGTCCTTCCATAATTTGATCACCTGAATCAGACTATCTGAAAGTGGTTCTTTTTTACTTTTCCATGGCATGAAGTGGGGATCATCCCGGGGAAGTTGTACACGGCCCAGCACATAATCTACATTTGTCACCATAGCCTCGTAGGTATTCAATGGCAATTTCTTACCGGTCTCCGGAAAATGACATGGACTGCAGCGGGCAGCAACGATCGGAGCCACATCTTTTGCATATGATACCGTGGGCATTTTATTTTTATCTGCTAAAGCTTTTTTTGAGGTCGAGCAGAATTGAAGTGCAAATGCTGAACAAATAAAAAGCAAGAGTATTGTTTTTTTCATAATTAGTTTAGATTGGTATTGATTCTTTTAGTAATCAGTACTAATAAAATCGCACGGAGTTTACAGAGTACACGGAGAAATCATGGTAATTAGGGTAATTAGGTAATCTATGGTTACAAATAAAGTTAAATCTCCAGACTATTTATAAGTTTGACATAATTATCCTTCTGTAACATGAGCCGTAATAATGCCAGCATATGGTGGGGACCGCCGCGAAAATTTTCAACAAAAGTCGAGGAACGGAAAATAAACTGTCTTGAGCTATTTTATGACCTGGTCTATGTCATCGTTATTCCCAAAGCGACACTTCATTTGGCTCAGTATCCGGGGTGGAATGGATTGATGGACGAAGTGGTATAGATTGCAGTTAAACCTGTATCCCCTGCCCCCTGAAAAGGGGACCACTTGCCCTCCCTGCCCCCTGAAAGGGATAACTTTTGCCCTCTGCCCCCTGAAAGGGGAAGATTTTATTAAAATGATTTTCATATCCCCCTTTTTAGGGGGCAGGGGGTAAACAAAGAAACTTTATATTAGTATAAATAAAACCTCAACGATCATGAAAACAACGATTCTTTTACTATTCGTCATGATGGCTGGCTTCAGGATGATGAGCCAGGGCCAGGCTGACACGTATATCAAAGAAGCCCAGGAGTATCTTGCAAAAAAGGACTATAAACAGGCTCAGCTCAGCTTGCAGGATGCGATAAATGATATCAACAGCATGCTGGGGCAGCAAATTAGCCAGTCATTTCCATCAGAGATCAACGGACTGAAAGTGGCTGACGACGAGGGGACAAATAACAGTGCAGCCGCCATGGGCATGATGGGTGGAGGCATGGCCATCTCGAAAACCTATGTGAATCCTGGCAAAAAAGAGAATTCCGCTGAAATCAATATCATCGCAAATTCTCCGATGATGAGCATGATGAGCATGTATATGAATAACCCGGCTATCATGGGTCAGGGCTATAAAAGCATTCGAATCGGAACGCGCCGTGGCATCATGAAGACAGAGAACAGTGAGGCGTATGATGATAAGGGCAATAGCAAACAAATCCGCTCAAGTGAATTACAAATACCATTGACGCAGACACTCATTACCATTAATCTGAAAGGGTTTGCTTCTGAGGCAGATGAGCTTGCTTTTGCAAATAAACTTGATCTTGAGAAATTGAGAGTTGCTTTGGGTGAATAAAAAAGATAGTGATCAATTGCAATCCTGAACTGTTTTTATTAATTTATTTGTATCCAATCCTTTCATCTCAACTCTGGATACTATCTGTTGATAAAGCGATTCATCCATAACCGGAAGTCGGGATAGGATCCATAAATATTTGCGATTGGGATGACTTACTACTGCATAGCTGTAATCTGCAGCGAGTTCTATTATCCAGTATTTGCCTTTGAGTGGCCAAATGAACTGCACTAGTAACTTTGCATTTCCTGAATTTTTTTCAACCATTGCTTTTCCTTTGATCCCTGATTGCTTTCCATTCCTCTGGCAGCGGTTTTCGACTAAAACATAGCCATAAGGGCTGAGTGAATATTCAGCGGTTGTGCATTGACACCCTTTTTGAAAGCGTTGGGGGAAAGAGGCTATTTCATACCACTTGCCGGCGTATTTATTGAGATCGACGTGAGGTACAGTTTCTAAAGTTTGTGAAGAACCAGTAATGATTGACAAGAGAAGCAACGAAAAGGTGAAGGAAATGTGAGAGTACTTAAAAATATGCATGGCATTTTAACAATCAGGGAGTTGAAAGGTTGATTTGAATATTGAAGGTGACAATGCCGTAGTGTAACGAAGGTCCCACCATCATTAAGTGATGCTGCGGGATGGCAATGTAATAATGTGATAATGTGATAATGTGGGAATATCCTACTTGCTCACCAGGACTTTGTCTATGATACTTTGATTTGTTGAGCTGGAAATAATTTGAAGGAAATATATTCCGGCTGGCAGTCTTGCAACATCAATAGCTTGAGCACCGGATTGACTATGGACTATTTTTCCGGTGATATCAAAGAATTTTATCAGGATATCTGTCTGAATGTTCATATTGATAAATAGTAAATCAGAGACTGGATTTGGATAAATAGTAATTTTTGAACTGGCTAATTCAAATGATTTAACTACCAGGTCAAAGCCATCACAATTTTCATCAATTCCGTTTCCCGGGATTTCAACGGCGCCCGGGTGAATTTCGGGATTTGCATCGTCACAATCGGCTTCATCTGAGTATCCATCATCATCCTGGTCTGAACTGGCACAAGTATAGCCGCTAAAACCTTTGTAAGAGAAAATCAAGTTGCCCCTAACACCTATCACTCTATCGGAAGATAGAATATTAAGTGAATGAATCTGTTCTCCTCCACAATTCGTCTTTAAATACGAATTCATTCCATTCGCGGTATAGTATAAAATACCGTTCATATCTCCAATCCATCCTATTTCCGGTGTTAAAAACTGGATGTTAAAAACCATTATTTCCGGAGCGGTTAATTCCCATGAGCTGCCCCCATTAATTGTTTTGTATAAACCCTTCTTGTATCTATAATAACCATACCCAATATCAGGAGTGATGAAATATAGTTCATGCACAAAGGCAGGCAAAATGGTGGGTTCCCAGGTTTCCCCGAAATCAAATGATTTTGCCACACAAAAGTGGACCATTGGCTGTATACCTGCATATCCAGAGGCGATAAGGATGGTATCTTCAACATGAAGGATTTCATGTACTTCAATATTGGTGAATATTTTAGTCCACGTCTCTCCATAATCAAGCGATTTGTAAAAACCATTAAATCCTGTAAACCATGCTTCGCCATGATTACCAATTGCAACACTTTGGACATAGTAAGAGTTAGGTACTCTTTCACTCCACGTTTCACCACCATTAGTTGTAATTAGAACGGCTTTTTGAGTTGAATTGGCACC
>JBDSPM010000176.1:0-4458 GCA_039930325.1 Saprospiraceae bacterium | reverse complement strand
GGTGGAATTGAAGTATTTCATACTGATCTGAAAGTTGGGACGACTGCAATAGACCAGCCAACAGGCATTTCAGATAAGCCTTATCAAATCATGTATTCGACGCAGGAAAATAAAGTTGAGATCGTATGGAAAAATGGTGACCCGGGACGCGTGGACATGTTCGATGCCATGGGAAGACCCATAATAGTAAAGGATGATTTAGAAAATAGCATTCAGCGTATAGATTTGGAATCATTTCCGCCGGGAATATATTTTGTAAGAATTGAATATGAGCATAGACTATTTGTGGAGAAAATAATGGATATCGAATAAATATCGCACGAATTAGTTATGATCTGTCATGTTTTTTGCAGATCATATGTGCAAGGAAAAGTCTTATGTTAGTGAGAATATGGCTGAGTTGGATCCATTTAGTTTGATTGAGTGGGAAGTAAAAAAAATGGAGGACTATATTCAATAAATATATGAATTTATCTAGCCTTGTAATTAGTAAATCTTCTCTTGGGTATAATTCAAAACCGAATATTGATATTGAATTATTCAGACAGGTTGTTGGAGCTAGTGGTAGCTTTGACGCAGATTTTGATTGTGTGAATATCCAATTTAACGACAATATTGATCTATATACGCTAAATACTATTAAAGGATTATCAATTTCGCTGAGTGCTAATACTTTTATTGGAGTTAAAAAAATTAATATTGATGATTTAATTGGTAAAATTAATAAATCTAATTAAAAGATTCTGGTTGTTAAATGATTTAAAAATTCGAATATGGTTACGCCAGGTACAATAATAGTTAAACTGATTGCATGTAATGGGATGATTGATATGCTATCTGAGATGAATGAAATTATATCAAATATTTACCTATGATACTTTTAATTTGTTTGAAAAACACCTATATGGTTAATCTTAAGAAATCATAACTGATCTTATTTAATCCGCGTCCTCTTTTCGCGTCATGATTGGGATTTGAATAGAATTGAAGAATAAATGGTGACACTGCCTATCCATCCATGCCCAACTTCTTTTCCTTTCGTGATGATATTAATCTCCCTTCCAAAACCACCTGTGAAGCCGAATTGAAATGGAGATTTTTTTACTCCTGTGAAGTATCCCGCTTCAAGCCAGGGTTGGAATACTAAAATCTTTGTTTTTCCCTGCGTTTCAACAGGCGTATCGATGTCATTCTTCCATTTTATTTCGAGATTCCATAGATCCGCATTTAATCCTGCGATGAACTGGCCTTTTTGAAGAAAGAAATGTTTTCTAAATCCAATTGAGCCGCCAAATCCTGCTCCTCTTTCATTATGGTTGTATTTGCTGAAATCTTTCCGGTCAGTGAAGTTTCCACCGGCTCGAAGAAGTAAAGATGAATTCGCAGAAAGAAAAATATCCGAATGGAGCGTGGCCATTAAACCGCCTGGGTAGAGTTGAACTGAAATTCCTATGACCGCCGGATTTTGTGATTCATTTTTAATGGTTTGCCCGATAGTAACATCTACAAGTACGAAGAAGAAGAAAACAATGCCATAAAGCAACCTGATTTGATTATAGATATGTTGTATTGAAATCTTCATATGGTGAAGTAAAATAATATAATATTCACTTTTATACGCTAATAGCGCAAAAGACATTTAAAAATAACTTTGTGCAAATTATTTTCCCGCAAAAATCAAAGATATTCGCAGAATTCAAAAGGGTTACCAAATTGTCACATTATTTTTTCTTCCTCAAAAGCTGAGCGAAAGTTTTCTGAGCTGCGCCGTGGTGAGCTGGATGTGAGACACGATGCGAGGGTCGAATCCATAGCGCAGGGCTTTGTGATAGTAGGTAGAAGCAGTCGAAACATTCATTGAAGATTTTGGGCGGTCATTGTGGTTCGACTTGCTTTTTCGCAACCTCATTCTACAGCTCACCAACCGCGATAGCTGAAACGAACAGCCGTATATCACTTTTTATTCTTCACTTTTCATTCTTCACTCTTCACTCACATGGAAGGAAGATCCTTCAGTATTTCCCTTGCGATCACAATCTTCTGGATTTCGGAAGTACCTTCTCCGATAGTGCACAGCTTGCTGTCGCGGTAAAATTTTTCAACAGGGAAATCTTTTGTATAGCCGTATCCGCCAAATATTTGAACAGCATCTGTGGATATCTGTACACTGATTTCTGAAGCATAATATTTTGCCATAGCAGCGAGCTTCGTGGAATTTTTTCCTGCATTTTTCAGATCAGCTGCCTTTCGCAACAACATTTCAGCAGCTTCAATTTTGACGGCCATATCTGCAAGTTTGAAGCTAATGGCCTGGAAGCTTGAAATGGGTTTTCCAAATTGCTGTCTTTCCTGTGAATATTTTACGGATGCTTCATATGCACCTTTGGCAATACCCAGCGCTAATGAACCAATGGAAATACGGCCTCCATCCAGGATCTTCATGGATTGAATGAAACCATCACCCACTTTACCAAGGATATTTGATGCAGGTATACGGCAGTCCTGAAATATCATCTCAGCAGTCTCAGAAGCACGCATTCCTAATTTATTCTCTTTCTTGCCAGCTTTAAATCCTGTCGTTCCTCTTTCCACTACGAAAGCAGTCATGCCGCGGCTATCCAGTAATTCACCTGTACGTGCGATGACCACTGCTACATGACTTGACTTGCCATGCGTGATCCAGCATTTAGTACCATTGAGAATATAATCATCCCCATTTTTCTCTGCAGTGCATTGCATCCGCATAGCATCACTTCCTGTATTCGGCTCCGTCAAGCCCCAAGCTCCGATCCATTCGCCAGTAGCCAGTTTCGTAACCCACTTTTGTCTCTGTTCTTCGTTGCCAAAAGAATAGATATGATTCGTGCAAAGTGAATTGTGTGCTGCAAGCGAAAGACCGATCGAACCGCAAACTTTTGAAATCTCGGTGATAATCGTAATGTACTCCTGGTATCCAAGGCCTGCGCCTCCATATTCTTCAGGAATGAGCACTCCCAAAAAACCATGGTCACCTAGTTGGTGCATCAGGTCCATCGGAAAATGCTGCACTTCATCCCATTCCATTACGTGTGGCAGGATATGCGTTTGTGCAAATTGACGAGCGCTGTCCTGTATAATCTGTTGATCCAGAAGGGTTTGTTTCTCAGTAGACATAGGTGTCAGGCAATTGGATTTGTGGGGTTAAAGATAGATGTTTAATGTGGCAATGTGGGAATATGGCAATGTGAGAATGTTGTAGTGCAACGAATGCTTCGACTCTCTTCTTCCATCCTGTACGCGCTCAGCACGAGGATCTTACCATCATAAATTGATGCTGCGGGATGGCAATTTGGCAATGTGGGTATCTGGTTGAAAATGTTTAAGTCTTTAAGTGTTTAAATGGTTTAAATGTTTAATAGTGTAAGATTTTATGGCTGCAAGGAGTTTGCTCCTGCAGCAATTCCGTGGTCTATCCCATTCCTAATTGGGAAGACCTTATATTCGATTAAAGTTGGCATTATCCAAATTGAATCATGTTTCAATTGTTTTATTGGCGGTTGATTTTAAAACAAAATAAACAATAGATAAAAATGCAGCCAATTGGAAAAATAAGTCTCTAATTTCACTGTGTAGCCAATGATTGAAAGAACAGGGAAAACCTATAAAGCAGTTTACATGCCAAAATTCTCCTCCAAATAACACAAGAAAATAGGAAATGTATACAATAAATGAGATGATATAAAAGTATTTCTTGGAGATCTCTTGTGAATGAAAATATTTATTTATTATACTTATAATAATGTAAAATGGAATAATTTGAATATACCATGTAAGCCAAAATGTAAATAAAATGAAACCTAATGCTCTGATATACGGACCTTCAGTATATTGAGGTATAAAAGCAATAAATAATAAAGCAAACAAGCATTGAGCCACGGCAATAATGCCTAATGAAATTAAGATTCTTCGAGCAATAATAAATATCTTATTCACAATCAATGTGCGTTATTGGTGTCCATCACAAAGCTCTTCTATAAATAACACCTTACACGTGTCCAAACAAATCCCTGTTTAGTGCCTCCAGCGCCTGCTTCTTGTACTTCGAATCGATTAGAACTGAAATATTGCTCTCACTTCCTCCGGATGAGATCATGCGGATAGGAATGTCCTTCAATGGTTCAAGAACTTTTACTGCAATGCCGGCATCGCCTTTTCTAAATGCTCCTACGACGCAGATGATGGTTTGATCCTTATCAATTGTGATCGTGCAATAGGATTCGAGATCTGCTACAATCTTGTCAAGATTCCGGTCATCATCGATCGTAAGTGATACGGCAACTTCTGCTGTCGTGATCATATCAACAGAGGTCTTGTGATGTTCAAATACTTCAAATACTTTTTTTAGAAATCCATAGGCCATCAGCATGTGTGAGGAGCGAATATTGATAGCAATGATTCCGTCTTTTGCAGCAACGGCTT
>JBDSPM010000175.1:0-7816 GCA_039930325.1 Saprospiraceae bacterium | reverse complement strand
ATTCTTAGGAGCTTTATTGAATTAATGAAAACCAACGTATCAGGAAGCAGATGAATAGCAGCGGCCTGGATCGGACCTATTACGTGGAGCAAAACAATTCATTCAGCGGTATTTGCTGACCCGTTGCAACGGACCACGCGAGATTTAGCTAAGCATTAACAGCAATACATTCTATTGTACACTATCTTTACATACTAATACGTACTAAATTAAATAAAATGAAAAATACCTATTGCTGGAAATGTGTAATCGTATTGGCTTCGATGCTAAGCCTTGCGCAGGTTGTGATCGGATAGATTTAGTGGACAAATCGTTTCCTTTAATCATTTAAGTGAGCCTTCAAGGCAATTCATAAAATCTCGTCATCAACCTGGTGGGAGTACCCACTTTTTAAATCAAATCCATTTGGAAGTGATGTTTATTTCCGGCCAACTGATCAAAAATGGTAAGGAACTAAAGACGAAGTTTTGATAATATTAAGGCTATCATTTTCATTTAAACACAACTAATATTGTTAGTCCTGTGTTCGGACGTGTTTAATCAACAGAAGAATTAAATTCCTATATTTGCCTTGTGAAATTGTTTTCTTTCCTATTTGGTATTTATATTCTCGTTCTTTCGGTCATGCCTTGTAATGACGGAGAACAGGTGTATGTATATATGTACGAAAAACTGGAACAGACATCCAATCATCATCAAGACAACGAAAGTAGTGATCATTGCACTCCTTTTTGTGGATGTGAATGTTGTACGCACAATATAGGTTTCAATCTTAACACCCCATCCTATACTTTAAATCCCCTTTTGATAACGCATCAAATGCGAAGAGGGTACAACCAATTCTTCTCCTCGCAATTCCTTTCTACTATCTGGCAACCGCCAAAGATTAGTTGTTAGTTCTGAATGCATTTTTTTTGATTTAAATACAGAATTCCTGTATTTAATGGTCGTGCATTCAGGGGATTTACACTTCCTATATCACAACTAATCCTTTCCAACGTGTTAAATAAAATAATTGGGTTCTCTATAAAGAACAAGCTTATCATTGGTATTTTCACAGTGATATTAATTATCTGGGGTACTATTTCATTTATAAATCTTCCATTGGATGCAGTGCCTGATATAACAAATAATCAGGTCCAGGTGATCACCCAGGCACCTACATTAGGAACCCAGGAAGTTGAAGCTTTTATCACTGCACCTATTGAGCGAGCGCTGGCAAACATCCCTGAAGTAACTGAACGACGAAGTATAAGCCGTTCTGGACTGTCAGTCATAACGATTGTATTTCATGACGACAAGGATATTTATTGGGCCAGACAAATGGTGGGTGAACGGTTAAAGGAAGCGGAACATGATATCCCCGCAGGTCTTGCCGAACCATTTATGGCACCAATTACTACAGGTTTAGGTGAGATTTATCATTATACGATTCACACCAAGCCCGGCTTTGAAGATAAATATTCAGCGACAGATCTCCGAACCCTACAGGACTGGGTTGTAAAGCGCCAGCTTGAAGGAACTCCTGGTGTTGCTGAAGTTAGTGGATGGGGTGGTTTTGTGAAACAATATGAAATCGCTGTGGATCCTGATAAACTTAATGCCCTCAACCTGACAATGAATGACGTATTCGAAGCCCTGGAACACAATAATGAAAATACCGGCGGTTCATACATTGAAAAAGGTAGCAACCTATATTATATCCGCGGTATTGGTCTTGTTCAGAACTTAGAGGACATTGAGAAAATTGTTGTTACCAATCGAGGTGGCATTCCTGTGCTGATTAGAAATGTTGGGACTGTTCAATTTGGCAGTGTTAACAGACTTGGGGCGGTGACGCGTAATGCGGAAGGAGAAACCGTCGCAGGTATAACCCTTATGCTTAAGGGAGAAGATTTTAATCGCGTCATTGCAAGCGTTAAAGATCGAATTGCTTTGATTCAAACATCATTGCCTGAAGGTGTAATCATCGAACCATTCATAGATCGTACAGAACTGGTAGGACGTACTATTGGGACAGTTGAAAAGAACCTCCTGGAAGGGGGATTAATAGTAGTCTTTGTTTTAGTACTAATGCTCGGAAATCTACGGGCGGGATTAGTAGTCGCATCTGTCATTCCATTGTCCATGTTATTTGCATTTACTTTGATGAAATTGTTCAATGTTTCAGGAAACCTTATGTCATTGGGGGCAATCGATTTTGGATTGATTGTAGATGGGGCTGTCATAATCGTTGAAAGTGTCATCATACGGATAGTTAGTAGCCCCAAACACTATGCAGGTGCCACTTATCTCACGCAAAGCCAAATGGATGAACAAGTAAAGCATTCCACTTCGCGCATGATGAATTCCGCTGCATTCGGACAACTCATTATTCTGGTTGTTTATTTACCGATTTTATCTCTTGTGGGCATCGAAGGAAAGATGTTTAGACCCATGGCTCAAACTGTGGCATTCGCTATTCTGGGTGCATTTATTCTATCTCTTACATGGGTACCGGTTGCGTCCGCATTATTTTTAAGTAAGAAGACTGAACATAAGGCCAATATAAGTGATCGAATCATGAATTTCTTTCACAGACTGTATAGTCCGGCTTTAGAAACTGTCCTGCGATGGAAAAAGCTGACGGTTAGTTTGGGAATTATTCTGCTTGCTCTTTCTTTCTGGGGGTTTAGGAGGCTTGGAGGCGAATTCATACCCATACTTGAGGAAGGGGATCTGACAGTAGAATTTAGTATGATGCAAGGCACTTCATTGACTCAGATGACAGAAAGCACCACAAGAGCTGAAGAAATGCTATTGAATAATTTCCCTGAAGTCAAACAGGTAGTAAGTCGAATTGGAAGTGCTGAGATCCCGACCGATCCTATGCCTGTTGAAAGGGCAGATATCATGGTTTCAATGAAACCGAAAAATACTTGGCGAGCAGAAGTTTGTAATCGGGTGAAAATGCAGGAAGCAATGGAAGAAGTCTTAAATGACCTGCCGGGAGTAAATATTGAATTGACACAGCCGATGCAAATGCGTTTCAATGAACTAATGACAGGAATTAAACAGGATGTTGCTGTAAAGATATTTGGTGATGATCTTGATGTACTTGCTGAACAAGCAACCAAAGTTGCAAAACTGATTGAACCTGTTAAGGGAGTGAGTGAACCCATAGTTGAAAGAGTGAAGGGTTTGCCGCAAATTCAAGTCACCTATGATCGTGATCGGCTCGCTCAATTTGGGTTGAATGTTTCGGAGGTTAACAACATCCTACGTACAGCATATGCCGGTAATGTTGCTGGAGTTGTATTTGAAGAGGAAAAACGTTTTGAACTGGTGGTACGTCTTGAGCGAAGCCTGCGACAAGATATTTCAAACTTAGAAAACTTATATGTTTCTACTCCCACCGGTAACAGGATACCATTAAGTCAGATAGCTACTATTGAGTATAAGGATGCTCCGGCACAAGTGAGCCGGGAAAATGGACAACGACGTATATTTGTCGGCTTCAATGTTCGCGGAAGAGATGTAGAAAGTACGGTGGAAGAAATTGAAGAGAAATTGCGGGAGAATCTGAAATTACCCCCTGGCTATTATTATACATTTGGAGGGCAATTCCAAAACCTGCGTGAAGCCAAAGCGCGTTTATCAATTGCTGTACCTGCGGCTCTCGCTCTTATTCTGGCTTTATTGTTTTTTACGTTCCGATCCATTAGTCAGGCATTTCTGATTTTCACTGCTGTTCCATTGTCAGCTATTGGAGGAGTAGGTGCACTTATGCTTCGTGGAATGCCCTTTTCGATCTCTGCAGGAGTAGGTTTTATAGCATTATTTGGTGTAGCAGTACTTAATGGAATCGTATTGATTACATTTTTCAATCAGCTAAAAAAGGATGGTATGGGTAATGTAATTGAAAGAGTACGCTTAGGTACATACTCCAGATTACGCCCGGTCTTAATGACGGCTGCTGTAGCCTCTCTTGGCTTTTTACCCATGGCTTTATCTAACGGAGATGGGGCGGAGGTTCAGCGTCCTTTAGCTACTGTGGTAATCGGAGGCTTGTTTTCAGCGACCTTATTAACACTATTAGTATTACCGGTGCTTTACATATGGTTCGAAAAATGGTTTAGTAAGAAAATCAAAATAATTGCTGTTGCTTCAATTGTCTTTACACTGGGACTGTTTGGCCCTGGAAATATTCATGCTCAGCGATCTATTTCATTAGAAGCAGCTATCACATACGCTAAGAGACACAACCCACAAATTAAAGTCGGAACGTATCAGGTCCAGGTACAGCATATTTTACGTAAAGCTGCCTATGAATTACCTAAAACAAATCTCGATTTGACATTTGGCCAGTACAATTCAAGAAACTTTGATAATAGTATTGGTATCCAACAGGAGATTCCCAACCCTCAAAATAAGAAAGCTGGAATCAAACTTAATGTGGCTAATATCCGTAATGCAGAACTTTTCCTGGCAATGTCTGAAAATGACCTTGTACGTGAGGTGAGGTTAGTATGGTTTGAATTAGCTTACCTCCGGGAAAAACAAAGATTACTTGAAAGTCAGGATAGTTTATTGATGGATTTTGTAAGAGCTGCCGAGGTGCGTTTCAAAGTGGGAGAAACAGGAAGCCTTGAAAGAGCCACTGCTGTGAGTCAATCAGGTGAGGTAAAAAATCAACTTGAACAAGTTAAAGGAGATGTAATTATCACTCAAATCCGATTACAGACTTTACTGGGTTCTACCGAACAACTTTTGATTCCTGAAGAAATCAATTTCGAAAAGCGTACTCTGAAATTATCCGAAACGGAATCAAATAATCCTGCTTTGGCTTATTTTAAACAACAGATAGCGATTAGTGATGCAAATATTGCTATAGAAAAAGCCCGTCGAGCTCCTGATTTCAAAATTGGTTACATCAACCAATCTTTGATTTCACCTGAAGAAAATGCTATGCCGATGTATGATGCATCCGATAGGTTTCATATCATTCAGGCAGGCATTTCAGTGCCCATTTTTGGAAAAGCCCAAAAGGCCCGGATTGAGGCCGCTCAGCTCGAAAAACAAATTGCTGAAGCGAATGCTGAGTATGAAACATCATTGTTGGAAAGTCAACTTCAGCAAGCTTTTCAGGAATATGAGAAACAACGCAGAGCGTTGGAATATTTCGAAAATAGTGCTTTAGCAACTGCTAATCTTCTCTTGAGAAATGCAAGGATAAGTTTCATGGAAGGAGATATCAATTATGTAGAATATGTTCAGGCGCTTACTCATGCTAATGAGATACGGCTAAATTATCTAAATGCATTGAATACATACAATGAATCTGTGATTGTCATTGAATGGCTCACAGGAATTTGATCTATGAGATTAAATACCAATAATCAATTTAAAAAATAGTAACCATGAATTTTACTAAATATAATTTCTTCATCCTGTCTGGCCTTCTTTTCTTCCTGCCCGGATGCAATAAAACTGAAGTGAAATCGGCTGCAAAAGTGAAGGAGCCAGATGAAGTCCACCTGCATACAGAAGGTGAATCAACGGAAGTTGCTTTATCTTCCGAACAATATAAAATTGCAGGCATTGAAATAGGTACTTTAGAATTGCGTAATCTGACAGGCATTGTCTATGTGAATGGTGAACTTGATGTACCTCCTCAAAATCTTGTGAGCATAAGTGCACCGGCCCCTGGATTTCTCAAAAGTTCAGATCTGTTAGAGGGAACACGTGTCCGAAAGGGACAAGTGCTGGCTATCATTCGAAATCCTGAATTCATCCAATGGCAGCAGGACTATTTGGAAACCAAGCATCAACTTGAGGCTGACCGTAGTCGCTCAGAATATCTAGAAGCAGAATATAAAAGACAGGAAGAGCTTGCTCGTGAGAATGTAAATGCAAGAAAAACCTTACAAGCTGCAAAGGCTGACTACAATAGTATGAAATCAAACATTGCTGGTTTGGAGGCCCGACTTGGAGGACAACGAGCTAACTTGCGATTAATTGGTATTAATGTGGATAAATTATCCCCGAATAACTTTCAAAGTCAGATCTCCATTATATCACCAACATCCGGGTATGTCATGTCGGTCAATGTCAATGCAGGTAAATATGTAAGCAATACAGATGTTTTATTCCAGATAGCCGATACAAAGCATTTGCATGCTGAGCTTACAGTCTTTGAAAAAGACATTCATAAATTAAAAGTGGGTCAAAAAGTGCGTTTCACACTTGCGAATGAAACAGATGAACGCACTGCAACAATATACCTTTTCGGAAGAGAAATCACAGACGAAAGGGGAATCAGAGTACATTGCCATTTGAATAAAGAAGATCCCGAGCTCTTACCGGGAATGTACTTTAAAGGTGTCGTTGAAACAGGAGCAAGTCCGGTGCCGTCATTGCCGGATGAGGCGATTGTTAGTAATGAAGGTAAGGATTACATATTTGTTGTCGAATCCCACGAAGACAAAGATGCTGAATCGCAACAGGAAGGTCATAATAAGACGGATGAGGACAAAAACGAAAACTCTGAGGAAAATGAAGCTGAACATCAAGATGAATATCACTTCCGTATGATGGAAGTCAATAAAGGTCTGACAGATGGAGCATTCAGTGAGGTCATTTTACCTGAAGCCTTCGATGTAACAAATAGCCTGATAGTGACGAAAGGAGCATTCTATTTACTATCTGCCGTAAAATCTGCCAGTGAGGGAGAAGAATGACACTCGCATAAGGAGGCCACTTATAATTTATCCCAATAAAATAACTCGATGAAAACGGATCCTTCCCATATCCATACATATGATGCCCAAGGTCACATGACCTGTTGTACACTGGAGGAGAAAATATATACTAATGCAAATGCTGAGGAGCTTTTGATTGGTGCTACTCTACCTGATCAGCCAGTCAAAAAAGAAACAAAGACCATTTTTCGTAAGAAGAATGAATCCAAAGTGAACCCTTACTTGCCTGTTGGTATTAGCCTTGGAATGCTGCTCATGGGGATGGCATTGGACTCCTTCACCAAGAATTCTTTCTTCACCGGATACATTCGAATCCTTTGGTATGTTATCGCCTCTATCCCTGTGGGATTCCCCGTCATTAAGGATGCACTTAAAGCACTGAAGAGGAAGGAAGTGTTTACTGAATTTACATTAATGGTGGTAGCGACGCTTGGAGCCTTCGTGATAGGCGTGTATCCTGAAGGTGTAGCTGTCATGTTATTTTATACCATCGGTGAATTGTTTCAGAGCGCCGCTGTCAGCAGGGCAAAATCGAATATTAAAGCATTACTGGATGTACGACCTTCGACCGCAAGTGTTTTCAGAGATAATAAATATCAGGAAGTAAAACCTGAGGAGGTAAAAATTGAAGAAACCATACAAATAAAAGCCGGTGAAAAAGTACCGCTGGATGGCGACATGCTCAGCGAAGGCAGCAGCTTTAATACAGCAGCATTGACCGGGGAAAGCAAACCCAGATCTATTTACAAAGGACAGCCGGTGTTGGCCGGTATGCTTAATCTCGATAAAGTAATTGAACTAAAAGTCACTAAAAAATTTGCGAACAGTTCCTTGGCAAGAATTCTTGAATTGGTGCAGAACGCCACGAGCCGGAAAGCAAAGACTGAATTGTTGATAAGAAAGTTCGCAAAAATTTATACGCCGATTGTTTTCTTTTTGGCGGTTGCCTTAGTTGCCATTCCTTATTTTATAGTGGATAATTATGTATTTAATGATTGGCTGTACCGGGCACTGGTTTTCTTAGTGATCTCGTGCCCATGTGCTTTAGTGATTTCTATTCCACTGGGTTATTTTGG
>JBDSPM010000174.1:0-2763 GCA_039930325.1 Saprospiraceae bacterium | reverse complement strand
TCCGCGAATTACTTTCTTTTCTATGACGCCTCCTACGAATGCAGTACAGACATCCGTTCCGCCACTCATCGAACAAAGCCATATTCTTTTGTGAACAGCATCATACACCCAGTCAAAAGCTTCTGATGGCAGAGGCGATCCGGTAGAACCAATACTTCTTAAAGCCTGCAAATCAAATTCTTTGCCCGGTGCTGTATTCTCTTTCATACAGGCCACAAGAAATGGTGCGCTGGTTCCAAAATGATGAATTGGCAATTGCGATGCAAGTTTCCACAGATGATTCAGATCAGGGTAAGCAGGGCTGCCGTCATACATCACGATGGTAGCGCCTAACAACATTGATCCCTGGAGGAAATTCCACATCATCCACCCCGTGGTAGTGTACCAAAAGAATCGCTCACCTGCATGTACATCATTATGAAAAGCGAGATACTTCAGATGCTCGAGCAGACATCCTCCGTGAGAATGAGTTATTGCTTTTGGATCCCCTGTTGTGCCAGAAGAAAAAAGTATCCACAAGGGATGATTAAATGGAAGCGGGAGAAATGAAGGTATGCCATCATCAGCGCTTTTTAATGAATTGTATTTGGTTATACCGGTTTTTTCAATACCAGAAGAAGTACCTATGTAGTCAATCAGAAGAGAATTCTTTAGTCCCGGCAAGGCTTCAATAATGGATAAAATTTCCTGCTTGCGATCATATGTTTTGCCATTATAATAATACCCGTCAGCTGCTATTAATAGAACCGGCTGAATTTGTTCGAATCGATTGACTACACTACTCACTCCAAAATCCGGAGAGCAACAAGACCATATCGCCCCTATCGATGCTGCAGCAAGGAAAGCAAATGTAGCTTCAGGAATATTCGGCAGAAACCCTACAATGCGGTCACCTGGCTTCAGCTCATGAGATAAATAATACTGCCTGATTTTCGAAACTTCCTTCCACATTTCTTGGACTGAAACATCACGAATGCTCCCCTTCTCGGAAGAAAATAAAATAGCCGTTTGCTGCCCGGCCATTCCTTTGTATATATGCTCTGCATAATTTAAAGTTGCTCCTTCGAACCATTCAACATCAGGCATAGCCCCGCCCGATACAACATTTTTATATGGGGAATGTAAGCGAACGTCAAAAAACGAAATGATGGTTTGCCAAAAAAAATCCGGTTGATCCACTGACCATTTCCAGAGCGATTCATAGTCTTCCGACTCGTGATGATTGTTTGCCTTCAGCCATTGGCGATATTGGAACAGTCTTGACGACCTGATGTCTTGATCAGTAGGTTCCCAAAGGATATCATCAACAGGGATCATTTCCGGATTTTAGATGGGTTTAAAGTAAAACAATTTTATCCGCTAAATTGCACCGATGATCAGACCTGTTAAGAAAATACTTATAGCCAACCGAGGTGAAATTGCGGTAAGGATACTACGCACCTGTCAAAAGCTAAATATAAAAACAGTTGCTGTTTATTCAGAAGCCGATCGAAGCAGCCCGCATGTCACTATGGCTGATGAGTCTGTTTTTATCGGACCTTCTCCTTCAAGAGAGTCTTATCTCGATGCTGCAAAGATTATAAATGCCGCAATGCAAACGCATGCTGATGCCATTCATCCTGGTTATGGATTCCTGAGTGAAAATGACGCCTTTGCCCGAGCTGTTGAAAATGCAGGAATCATTTTCATAGGTCCATCTCCTGAAAGCATGCACACGATGGGGAATAAGCTCGCTGCGAAAGAAGCTGCAAAAGACTTTAATATTCCTTTAGTGCCTGGTTCGGATAGCGCTCTTTCTGATCTAAAGGAGGCAAAAGAGGTTGCACGGCGAATAGGATATCCGTTGCTTGTGAAAGCTGCTGCAGGCGGTGGCGGCAAGGGAATGCGAATCGTTCATAGTGATACCGAACTGGAATCACAAATCGAACGAGCTATGAGTGAAGCCCTGTCTTCTTTTGGCGATGGATCAGTTTTTATTGAAAAATATGTTTCTTCTCCACGACATATTGAAATACAAATCCTCGCTGATCAATATGGTCACTGCATTCACTTATTCGAAAGGGAGTGTTCCATCCAGCGCAGGCATCAGAAGATCGTAGAAGAAGCGCCATCGTCTATACTGACTAGCTTTAAAAGAGAAATCATGGGTGAGGATGCGATACGGGTAGCTCAGTCTTGCCAATATAGAGGCGCAGGTACCGTGGAGTTCCTGGTAGATGATGGGGGACATCATTATTTCCTCGAAATGAATACGAGGCTCCAGGTGGAACATCCTGTCACTGAATTCATAACCGGCCTTGATCTCGTTGAATGGCAGATCAGAATAGCAGAAGGACATCCTCTGACTATCCGGCAAGCAGATCTTTCGATGGATGGCCATGCTATAGAGTTGCGGGTTTGTGCAGAAAATCCACTCAACGAATTCAGGCCTTCTACAGGAACTCTCGTGCGATATCATCCACCTACAGGTGAAGGAGTGAGAGTGGATGATGGGTATGCAGAAGGCATGGAGATCCCGATTCATTACGATCCGCTGATAGGCAAATTAATAGTACATGCCCCTACCCGAAATGAAGCGATTGAGAGAATGAGTCATGCGATTGATGCTTTTGAAATATCAGGTGTCGATACTACGCTTGCTTTTGGAAAATTTGCAATACATCATCCTGATTTTGTATCAGGTCAATTCGATACGCATTTCGTTGGAGAACATATGGCTGAATTTGTATCTCAACAAAGGGAAATTAATTTTTCTTTAGCCAG
>JBDSPM010000173.1:0-5580 GCA_039930325.1 Saprospiraceae bacterium | reverse complement strand
GATGGATGGATGGTGATAATTGTCACTAAATTGTAAAAATCTGTTTCGTACCTTAAATCCCCTATGTTTTAACTACTCACTACTCACTACTCACTACTCACTACTCACTACTCACTACTCACTAAATGAACTGGATCATCCTCATCATCGCCGGTTTATTCGAAGTAGGTTTCGCGACCTGCATCGGAAAACTAAAAGAATCATCAGGACAAACAGCCACAATGTGGTTTGCAGGCTGGATGATTTGTCTCGCGATCAGCATGTACTTACTTTACAAGGCCGCCCAAACCTTGCCTGTCGGGACTTCCTATGCCGTATGGACAGGCATTGGAGCAGTGGGAATTGTCACTCTCGGCATTTTCCTTTTTAAAGAACCCGCTACTTTTTGGCGATTATTTTTTCTGACAACACTGATAGGCTCCATCATTGGTTTGAAAATGGTGTCGTAAATAACCGTTGGTTTCGACATCAGGGATTCTCACTTTTGAGTGACGTGCCGCGTGCATATCAAAATGAAAACTCATCTTTTCTTGAGGGTTTTAGGTCAAGAAGCTGCGTTCACAGCAAAATGAAATACTCAACTTCCATTGGGAGTGTCGGGTGACTGAGCCGTGTTCGGAGCACCTTTTCACGGAGCAACAAATCATCCTCCAATCGAAAGTTTTGGGTGGCTGAGCGATGTTCGCAGCACCTTTTCACGGAGCAACAAATCATCCTCCAATCGAAAACTCACTACTTTTACTACATGACCGAACAACAAAAACAATTCATGCTGGAAGCCATACGCCTTTCATCGGAAGGCATGAAATCCAATGATGGCGGACCTTTCGGTTGCGTGATCGTAAAGGATGGAGAAATAATAGGGAGAGGAAATAATAAAGTCACTTCCACCAACGACCCCACTGGTCATGCTGAAATAATAGCTATCCGAAATGCATGCGACCATCTCCATACCTATGAGCTCGATGATTGTGAACTCTATACCTCATGCGAGCCCTGCCCTATGTGCCTGGGAGCCATTTACTGGGCACATCTCCGGAAAATTTATTTTGCCTGTTCACGATTCGATGCATCGGATATCGGCTTTGATGATGACTTTATTTATTCCGAGTTGAAAAAGGGTATTGTCGACCGGTCCATCCCTATGGAACAAATGCTGCGATCAGAAGCTTTGAATGTATTCCATGACTGGACACACAAAGAAGATAAACTCGAGTATTAACCATCCTTTATAAACTTCATAAACTCCATCACCTTCATAACCTTTTAACCCTATAATCTCATCAACCATGCACTGGATTTTTCTACTACTCGCACTCCTTGCTGGCATGATGATGCCTACACAGGCAGCTATCAATAACAAGCTTGCTGTCTATGTTCAAAGCCCTGTACTCTCGGCATTTTTCTCATTTCTGGTTGGCTTGCTCGGGCTTTTTTTATACATACTGGCTACGCGTGTTCCGATATCTAATCTTGCAAATATTAAAAATGCTCCACCTGTATCCTGGCTGGGGGGTCTTTGCGGCGCTTTTTTTGTCACGGCTGTAGTTATTTCTGTTCCCCGTCTTGGCATTGCTTTAACCTTTAGCATATTGATCCTCGGTCAGATGCTGATCACATTACCCATTGATCATTTTGGGTTTCTCGGTATACCCGTCAGAGAGATAAGCCTGCCGCGATTGCTGGGAGTCATATTGGTCATTGCGGGTGTATTTTTGATTCGGCGATTTTGATGCTAACTTACATTACATCCCATCTGCCACAAGACAATGCTTTCATTTATACTCAACCAGGAAACAATCCACACAGAAATGCCTCCCGGCATGACTTTGCTTGATTTTATCCGATATCACAAACATCTAACCGGGACTAAAATTGGTTGTCGTGAAGGAGACTGCGGCGCGTGCACCATACTTGTTGGTGAAGAGTATGAGAGTGAAATGAGATATCGTTCTATGACATGTTGCCTGATGCCATTGTCCAATGCACAGGGAAAACATATTGTGACCATCGAAGGCATAAACCCTCCGGCAGGACAATTATCTCCGGTACAACAAGCCATGGTTGAGGAAAATGGAACACAATGTGGATTTTGCACGACTGGCTTTGTTGTTTCGCTTACAGGTTTTTGCCTATATCATAAAGAGGTAACACACAAAGCAGCTATTGCTGCAATCGATGGAAATATATGTCGCTGCACCGGGTATAAATCCATCGAAAGAGCTTCGTCCATTATTCTTCAACTTCTGCAAACAAAAGACGGCCTTAGCCCTATCTCTTTTGCCATTGCTAATAATATTGTACCCGCATGGTTTGCGGATATCAGGGATCGCCTGGAAGAAACCAATTCACCAGCATCAATCTCAAATTCTGATACACAATTAAAAAAACAAGTCATCCTTAATGGAGGAACTGATCTATATGTTCAGCGTCCTGAAGATATGATTCATTCAGATGCGCTCACATTATTCAACCAAATTGATTTGAAAGAAATCCGTGATGCACATGGGCGTATTGAAATCGGTGCATCTGTGACGGTAACAGATCTGATTGAATCACCGGTAATGAATGCTTTGTTCCCACAACTTAAAAAACATTTGAAGCTTGTCTCGTCCACACCTATTCGAAATATGGCGACGGTTGCAGGAAATCTTGTGAATGCTTCACCCATCGGCGATCTGACTATTTGGTTTCTGGCGATGGATTCAACTGTTGTTTTACGCAATAGACTCGGGAATGAAGAAACGCGTGAAATTCCTCTTCGTGATTTCTATCAGGGATATAAGAAGCTCGCCAAAGCAGCTGATGAGATTGTTGAAAAAATATACTTCGATAAACCGGACCCTACATTCCGCTTTAATTTCGAAAAAGTCAGTAAACGAACGCATCTCGATATTGCGACTGTCAACACTGCTATTTACATGAATGTAAAAGACAATGTCATTCTTGATGCGCATGTTTCTGCAGGAGGAGTGGGGCCGATTCCACTTTATCTCAAGAATACTTCTTCATGTCTTAAGCTAAAGAGGTATCCTTTTGATGAGGAGACACTGCATGAACTGATCCATATCCTTGAATCTGAAATTTCTCCTGTTTCAGATGTGCGTGGTTCTGCCGATTACAAAGGCTTGTTGATGAAACAATTATTCCTCGCTCATTTCAAAGAACTCTTTCCTTCTTCATGACAAATACAGATGCATATGGTCACGTGCGGGGAGAATCCGTTTACCTGGATGATATTCCGATCCTCCGCAATACGCTTTATGCCTGTGTTTTTGATTCCCCTGTGGCACATGGTGTGATTCGTTCCATTGATTTGTCAGCAGCAGAAAACATTAAGGGTGTAGTACGGATTCTGCTGGCAAAAGACATTCCGGGTGAAAACCAAATCGGTGGTATCATTCCGGATGAACCGCTTCTGGCTGATCATCATGTTCATTTTCAGGGAATGCCAATTGCGCTTGTCATCGCCGAATCAGAAGAGATCGCTCATGAAGCTGCAAAAAAAATAAAAGTGGTGATTGATCCTCTTGAGATCATCACGGATCCCCGGATTGCATTTCAAAAAAATGAATTGATCATCCCGCCAAAAAAATTTAAGCTTGGTGATACAGATATGGCATTTTCAGATTGCTCACATATTTTTTCCGGTCGTGCCGATGTCAACGGCCAGGAGCATTTGTATATCGAAACCCAGGGCGCTTACAGCATCCCCGTAGAGGGCGGCGGATTAAAAATCTATTCTTCAACACAAGGACCCACTGCCGTACAACGAACTGTCGCAAGAGTGACCGGTCTCGCGATGCATCGGGTAGAAGTGGAAGTGGGCCGTCTCGGCGGCGGTTTCGGAGGAAAAGAAGATCAGGCGAATCCATGGGCTGCATTTTGTGCATTAGGTACAATACTTACCGGCCGGCCTGTCAAGTACAGTCTTCATCGACTGGAAGACATGCGGATGACCGGAAAGCGTCATCCCTATTCTGCCGACTATAAAATCGGTTTAGATAAGGACTTGCGGATCATAGCCTATGAAGTTGTCTTTTATCAGAACGCCGGTGCTGCTGCTGATCTTTCTCCGGCTGTTTTGGAACGCACTTTATTTCATTGCACGAATTCCTATTATGTTCCCCATGTAACGGCCACCGCTTATAGTTGCCGCACAAATCTTCCACCCAATACTGCCTTTCGGGGATTTGGTGGTCCGCAGGGAATGTTTGTTATCGAATCAGCGATCACCCATGCGGCAGAAAAATTAAACATCAATCGGTATGCCATCCAACAAAAAAATCTCATTCGGCCGGGAGAGGAATTCCCTTATGGCCAGAAGGCTGAAAGTGAGGCAGTTACTTGCTGGAATCAGGCCGACAGTAAATTTGATTTTGAAAAAATACTTCAGGATGCACACGACTTTAATGTTCAGCATGCTGACATGAAACGTGGTGTAGCGATGATGCCGGTTTGTTTTGGAATATCATTTACAAAAACAATGATGAACCAGGCGCGTGCATTGGTGCATGTCTACACAGATGGGTCTGTGGCCGTGTCCACAGGTGCAGTAGAAATGGGTCAGGGTGTAAATACAAAAATACTGCAGGTAGTTGCACAGGCATTCTCGTTACCGCCTGATAAAATTAAAGTGCATTCTACGAATACTTTGCGCGTGGCAAATACTTCTCCGTCTGCAGCTTCAGCTACTGCTGATCTTAATGGAAAGGCAGCCCTGATGGCATGTGAGGCTATTTTAAATCGATTGAAAAAAGTGGCGGCTGAAGAATTAGAACTATCTACTTCAGATGAAGATTTGAAAATTGAAAATGGATTTGTTCATCATAATAATATACAGACAAAGCTTGACTGGAATACGCTTATTACTGCTGCCTTTGTCAAAAGAGTGAGCCTCAGTGAACATGCACACTATGCTACCCCGGGTATTTATTTCGACTGGGCGATAGCTAAAGGCCATCCTTTTTCTTATCATGTCTATGGTACTGCAATTATCCAGGTGACACTGGATTGTCATCGGGGCATATATGAAGTAGATTTTGTAAAAGGGGTTCATGATTATGGAAAATCCATGAATACGCTCATAGATCTTGGCCAGGTAGAAGGAGGCATTGTACAGGGAATTGGATGGATGACAATGGAAGAAATTGTCTATGATGCAAAAGGAAGACTGCGTTCCAATGCCCTTTCTACTTATAAGATTCCTGACATTTATGCTGTTCCAAAGGAGATCGATATTCAACCGCTTTCAACAAACCGGGGAAACCTGGCAGTCTTTTCCTCGAAAGCTGTAGGTGAACCTCCATTGATGTATGGCATTGGCGCTTATTTCGCCATTCGGGATGCTTTGCGTTCCTTCAATTCATCCGCATCGCCACATTTTGAAGCTCCCTTCACATATGAAAAAGTATTGATGTCTTTGTACGAACCAGATATCAAAGATCGGTCTGCAAAACATCTTTCCTCTGCCCGTAGATGACTCGCATGTTTAATAAAGCTGACGTTCGAGCGTCTCTGACCTCGAAACATGCGCAAGACCAGGACGTTCGAGTGTCTCTGACCTCGAACATGCGCAAG
>JBDSPM010000172.1:0-16984 GCA_039930325.1 Saprospiraceae bacterium | reverse complement strand
AAGGAAGCTTCAAGAATGAAAGTCAGAATTCTTGGTATCGCACCGATTAAAGATGAAGTTGATGCTAATGGTAATTTCAAATATGCGCTTCCTATATTCTGGGTATACTATCCCGAAGCTCGCGAAGTACTAGCTCGCTATCAAACTTTCAACGAGCAAAATGATGCAGCTCCGGGTACATGGTATGATTTGTTCGAAGAACGTAGATTTTCAAGCTACATCTTCAAGGTATCTAATGTGCTGGATGTGTGGCTATCCAATTATTTCATTGACCCGAATGGGGATGACATGGGCGTAGCAAGGCTCATGGAATCCGATCGTATCCAGGCTGAGTTGTTCAACTGGGAGCATGATCTTTGGTCATATTAAAAAGCAGATTCTAAAATAAATTTTAGCCCTTGTAAGATTCTTATAAGGGCTTTTTTATTCAACATCACAAAGCATGTGAAATGCAATTGAATAACTTCAAAACCGTATTGCCTAAATATTTTATTTTTCTTTCCATCCGGGTTAGTCTGCCTCTATTTATCGGCATTCTGTTTGCATCCTGCTATAAAGAGAATTTCACTACAGATCAAAAGGATGCATTGACATTTTCAACGGATACCCTGAATTTTGATACAGTACTAACTAGTGTAAGCACAGTTACCAGATATTTTAAAGTATATAATCCACATGATCTTTCGATCCGTATCAACAAGGTGAGCCTCACTGGATCGAATGCCGCTTTTTTCAATCTGAATGTGGATGGATTAAATGGAGATATGGCATCTGATATCACTATTCTGCCTCACGATAGCATCTATATTTTTGCCGAAGCCACCATTGATCCCGATCAACCAGAATCAGTAAGTCCTTTTATTCTTGAGGCTGATATCAGGTTTGAAACAAATGGAAATGAACAAAAAGTAAAATTGATAGCCTGGGGACAGAATGCAAATTATATTCCCGGGCCGAATACACCCAATCGAATCACGCTGCTTACTTGCCACATGGGGGAGATTATCTGGGATGATCCAAAGCCTTATGTGCTCTATGGTACCCTTCTGATAGATTCGTGTACATTGGTTTTACCCGCTGGCGCAAGACTATATGTACATGGTGGTATTGCAAATAATCAATTGGGTATTTATAATGAAGGTTTGATCTATACATTTCCTTCAGGCAAACTGAAAGTCAACGGAACGCTATCTGATCCCGTGATCATTCGTGACGACAGGACCGAGCCGGATTATGAAGGAGTGTGGGCAGGTATCCGCCTTGGGCCTGAAAGCGGGCCACATCATTTCAGCTATATGAAATTGTCAAATGGAATAGTCGGCATTTCAGCGGATAGTGCCTCAGAGGTTGAAATAAATCACAGTAGTATAACATTCACGAGCGGACCTGGCTTTTTTGCCCGCCATGCAAAAGCTACTATTTCCAATTCCCTGTTTTATGAAAATGGAAGTCAATCTATAGCCCTGACGTATGGAGGGGAGTATGATGTGTCCTTTTGCACCCTGGCAAATTTTGGAAATGATTCTGAAGCACTATTTCTAAATAATTTTTATTGTATTGATCCGCTTTGTACCGGGGGTGCCATGTTGAATAAGCTTCAGGCCAGGATTAATAACAGTATCATGGTTGGTTCGTCCACCGATGAAGTTGGATTAAGTGATGCAGCACAACCTTCAGATATGTTATTCGAAGTCATCATGAATAATAATATTGTAGTCGTTAAAGATTTATTGGAACCGGATAATTATCCCACTTTCTTTGAAACCATCTGTAACCAATGCATTCAATGGAAATTGAGCGATACACTATTCATAGATTTGAATAAAAATAATTATCAACTGGATACGATGTCAATTGCCGAAATGAAAGCACTGCCTCTTCCTGACATTACCGATGATATCGAAGGAAACTTAAGAGATGTAATCAATCCGGATATCGGATGTTACGAATTCCGGTAAGAAAGCAAGGAGTACAACGCATTCTCTTGAAACTTTCCATGGATTTCCTTATTTACAGGTGATGATGTTTTCCTATCTTCCAGCGGTATGAAAATCCTGATTCTGAGCCGGAGCCCTATATTGTATTCTACTCACAGTCTTGTCATGGCAGCCCGTCGTCGTGGGCATTCTGTCAGAGTTGTAGACCACATGGCATGCGACCTCACTATCCTTGACGGAAAGTTAGGTGTTAGGTACCAGGGTGAATTTTTGGGTCGTCCGGATGCAGTCATTCCACGCATTGGTTCATCGGTCACAAGCTATGGTGCTGCTGTTGTGAGGCATTTTGAAATGATGCAGGTTTATACGGTCGCCACTACGGAAGCATTGCTTAGAGCACGTGATAAACGGACTTCGCTTCAATACCTCGCCGCGTACGGACTGCCTGTGCCGGATAGTGTTTTCACAGCGATGCCTGACAATGTTGAATCCGTGCTTCGTTTATTAGGAGACAATTATCCTGTAGTCATTAAGATGCTTAATAGCACACAAGGGCAAGGTGTCATTTTGGGAGAATCTCTTGGTGCTTCCCAATCTATAGCTGAAGCCTTCATTCGTCTCCGGGAAGAAATACTGCTGCAACGATTTATCGTGGAGTCAAAAGGAAAGGATGTAAGGGTATTTATCGTCGGTGGCAAAGTCATCGCTACTATGGAACGAAATGCACGCGATGGAGAATTCAGATCCAATCTGCATCGTGGCGCTTCCTCAAAGAAAGTCAGGATAACACCTGATGAAGAAGAAATATCCCTGCGAGCTGCAAGACTTATGGGGCTTGATGTGGCTGGTGTGGACATTTTAAGATCTGACAAAGGACCTTTAATCCTTGAAATAAATGCATCCCCTGGGTTGGAAGGTATCGAAGGGACCACGAATGTTGATATTTCAGGACACATCATAAAATTTGTCGAAACGAATGCCCGACCTGTCACAGTATAAAGAATTACGGCAGATGCATTTGGGCAGCAACGAAATTTTGCCTGATACCAGCACCAAGGCTAGCTATAGTGTTGGTAATCTTCCATCAGGAACTCGCGTTGCCATCCAGATGGAAATATTCAGGAGTGCCCAGCCAGGCCCGCATTTATTGATCATAGGCGGTGTTCATGGTGACGAGGTGAACGGTGTTGAAATAGTAAGAAGGACGCTTGAGAAAAATTTATACAAAGAAATGATCACTGGAACGGTGATCGTCGTCCCTTTGCTTAATGTATATGGATTCATCAATTTCAGCCGAGATGTCCCTGATGGTAAAGATGTCAACCGGAGTTTCCCTGGTACGCTTGCCGGAAGCCTGGCCTCACGCGTAGCTCGGATCATCACAAAAAATGTACTGCCACAGATTGATGCCATTATTGATTGCCATGCCGGTGGACAGAACCGGTACAATTATCCACAGGTCCGCATTTCGAGAGGAGATGAAGAGAGCTATGAACTTGCGCTGGCTTTCAATCCCCCCTTTATTATTCACAATCCCGCCCTGAATGGATCTTTACGTAAAACTGCCATGCTTGCAAAAAAAATGTGCCTCACCTATGAAGGCGGTGAAGCGCTCAGACTGGATGGATATTCAATAGAACGTGGGGTAGCGGGAATAGAGCGAACATTGCATTATCTGGGAATGATCAGCAAGGCACCTGCTGAGGGCAGTGTTCCTGTCGATATCGAACACGCAAGTTGGGTAAGGTCATCACATGCAGGGCTGTTTATATGGTCTAAAAGCTCCGGTTCTTTGGTCAGAAAAGGGGAACCGTTAGGAACCATCAGTGATCCTTACGGGGCAAAGAAAGTTGTCGTGTTAGCACCGAGGGAGGGATTTATCATAGGGCATACGAATGCACCGGTAGTCAGCCAGGGAGATGCACTATTCCACATAGGATATTAATTCTAAACTTGCGGCATTAGACATCTCATTTATCTTTGTTGCCGCAATATGAAAATCCATCCAGGTATTTTTTCACTCACTATCCTCTTATTATTAGCATGGATTGGATGCAGATGGCATGACAGTACCCAAGGCAAAGATGAAACCAGGACCGATTCCTCCGATACTACACAGGCAAAAGAATTCCAGTCCGATGCCCAGGTATATGAAAGCCCTGACCGTGTCATATGGCAAAAGCCTGATTTAGTCATTGATCAGTTGGGTGAGCTGAAAGGAAAGGTGATTGCAGACCTCGGAGCCGGAACAGGTTATTTCAGCAGGCGTATTGCATTTAAAGGAGCCACCGTGATTGCCATCGATATTGATCCGCAGGCCATTCAATGGATGGAATCACAAAAAGCCAAATTTCCCGCCGAGATCAGGGACCGCTTAATTATTCGCCGTGCTGACGAAAATGATCCACATTTAAAACCCAATGAAGTTGATATCGTGTTGTTGGTGAATACGTATTCTTTTATCGCCAATCGTGTTCCTTACTTTACGAAATTGAAAGAAAATATCAGGAGGGGAGGGACCATTGTCATCATTGACTTCAAGAAAAAAGACACTCCATTCGGACCTCCTGTGGCAGAGCGCATCGATGCTGTGGAGGTGGAAAAAGAATTGAAGGATGCAGGATATGATATTCTTAAGGTGGATGAAGAGTCCCTCGAATATCAGTACATCATAAAAGCACAAAAACAGTGAACCCAGGTTATGAATTATTACAAAATAAATCGTTATGCCTACTTCCGAATTTCGACGAAATGAAAGTTAAGAAAAACTCATTTTTGTACAAAAAACGAATGACTTCAGATAGGCCGTAAATACTTGATTATCAAAATCTTATAGCATTACACCTACTTCCGAATTTCGACGAAATGATTTTTGAAAAAAGTGAATTGTTTTTTGATCTAACGCTCTTACATTCTTAACCACTTATGCCCGAACGCCCTTACTTACTAAACTCTAATGCTCTAACTCTCTAACGCTCTAACTCTCTAACTCTCTAAGGCTCTAACGCTCTAACGCTCTAACGCTCTAACGCTCTAACGCTCTTGCACTCTTACGCTCTTACCCTCTTACCCTCTTACCCTCTTACCCTCTTACCCTCTTGCACTCTTACACTCTTACGCCTTATCTCACTATCAATTCCTCCCTTCCAGGACCCACCGAAATAAATGATATCGGCAGAGACAATTCCTTCTCCAGGTAAGTAACATATGACTTCACTTCTTTAGGCAGTTCCTCAAAGGTGTCAGCTGCAATATCTTTCATCCAGCCGGGATGTTGATTAAGTACCACATCAGTGATGCCTTCCAGCATGTCAAAAGGAACGTGTTGCGTGACAGCAGATCCTGTTTCATATTCATTCGCCGCAGAAATGAATTCAAATGTATTCAGCACATCCAATTTGGTGAGTGCTATATGAGTTGTTCCGGTTATCATGGCCGCGTATCTGAGTTGAGGAAGATCGATCCATCCGCATCTGCGTGGACGACCAGTGGTGCTGCCAAATTCATTGCCTGCTTTTCGTAATCTCTCACCTTCTTCTCCAGTCAGTTCTGAAGGAAAAGGCCCTGATCCCACTCGTGTGCAATAGGCTTTTGAAACACCGATTACTTTCCGGATGGCTGTAGGAGGTATTCCAAGTCCACTGCATACCCCGGATGAAATGGTATTGGACGAAGTGACATAAGGATAGGTGCCGAAATCAATATCCAACATGACCCCCTGGGCTCCTTCTGCAAGAATAGCATGTCCCACTGCAAGATGATCGTATAGAAAATATTCTGCATCGATCAGATCAAGCATTCTGACACGCTCTATCGATTCAAACCATTTGTCTTCATCGTCCTGTAAAGAAAAAGGTGTCTCGGGAAATTGTTTGAGCAGCTTAATATGTTTCTCACGCAGAGCAACATATTTTTGATAAAAATTTGGGCTTAGGATATCGCCGACTCGCAAACCATTCCTTCCGGTTTTATCCATATAGCAGGGTCCGATTCCACGCAGCGTGGATCCTATTTTGTTGTCTCCTTTAGATGCTTCAGATGCCATGTCCAGCCATCTGTGAGTAGGCAGTATCAGGTGTGCTTTTTTTGCTATATGCAGCCGATCTGTCGCATTGCAACCTCCTGCCGCCAATGTATCAATTTCATCTATGAGTGTCACTGGATCAATTACTACACCATTCCCTATGACATTGATAATATGATCATGAAAAATACCTGATGGAATCGTATGCAGTACAGTCTTCTTTCCATCGATCCAGATGGTATGTCCTGCATTCGGCCCGCCCTGGAACCTACATACTAACTGGTATTGATCCGCCAGGTAATCTACTATTTTCCCTTTCCCCTCATCACCCCACTGAAGGCCCAACAATACATCTACTGCCATGCGTAAGATTCTAAACAAACACAGGGCTCACGGCCCTGATAGGCAAAGATAAAAATAAAGGCTAAGGCTAAGGAAAATAGGCTGAGGAAGAAGGCTGAATAGATATGGAAATGATTTTGCATTTAATAAGGAAGAATACTAATTTTATCTAGTAAACATTTTTTATGGCTTTCAAGGACTTCACCAGTATGTCCGTCTGGCATAAAGCTCATGAACTTGTATTGGATATCTACACTCTTACAGACAAATTTCCAAATAGTGAAAAATTTGGAATGATTTCCGATATGAGGCGAGCTGCTAATACTGTACTTCACAATATTGCTGAAGGATTCGGACGGTATGAAAACAGAGATAAAACTCGATTTTATAAAATATCGAGGGGGAGTGCTTATGAATTAATAAGCCAATCTATAACCGCATGTTCTCTTTCTTATATTGCCAATTACGAAAAGGAAAGACTAGCCATAAAATGCAAAACTATAATCGGCGAGCTTAATCTTTTGATAAAAACTGTTGAAACCCGGTAACTTTTCTACGCCTTCACCTTAGCCTTAGCCTTAGCCTTTCTTACACCCTCCCTTACAATGTCCATAAAGATTTAGACTATGATGCTCGATCGTGAAATCAAGTAGATCACCCATGGTCGTTTTTATTTGTTGAATTCGCGGATCACAAAATTCGACCACTTTACCACACTCCATGCAGATCAGATGATCATGCTGTTTGAAACCATAGGACTTTTCATATTGCGTCAGATTTTTTCCAAACTGATGCTTCGTGATAAGATCACAGCTGACTAACAGCTCAAGTGTATTATAAACTGTAGCCCTGCTGACACGGTAATTTGAATTCTTCATGTGGATATACAAAGCTTCAGCATCAAAATGATCAGAGCGATTGTAGATTTCTTCAAGGATCGCATATCGCTCCGGGGTCCGCCGAAGGCTGTGTTTTTCAAGATGCCTTGAGAATATTTCCCTGACATCTTCAAATGAGCCGCGCTTTACACCACTCACCGTGGAGGTAGTTGAAAGCATAGAATTAGTTTTCACGATATACAGAGGAAATACCCTGTAAATTTTTAAGAGCACGAATGACTATATTCAACTGGTTTTTATTATTCACTACGATTGAAACTTTACCTTCGAAATAACCTTGTTTACCTTCGATGCTAAGTGATCGGATATTTATGCCAAGACCTGAGCTGATTTTATTTGTAACCCTTTCGATGACACCAGGGCCATCATCTACGCCCGTTATTCTCAGGTTGACTACAGATTGTACATTACCCGAAGTAACCCATTCGGCTTTTTGTACCCGGTATCCATAGCTTGCAATGAGGTGGGTCGCATTCGGACAATTACTTCGATGAATTTTTACGCCTGCACCTGCGGTGACATAAGCAAATATTTCATCACCTACGACTGGATTGCAACAGGTAGCCAGCGCATATTTATATTGCTCTCCATCTTCACCGCCAATACTAATCCGTGGCTGCACAGAGTCCCTGCCAGGCGCCGGTGATGTGGATGGCTCAGTATCAGTTACACTTGTACGAGGTTGCTTTACAGGGAAAACAATTTTTCCGCCTTCGACATCAAATTCCCTGATTTGGGCCAGATCGAACTGATCAACCGCAATGTCATAATAGAAATCAAGTTTTGAATTGTAACCAAAATATTTGACCAGTTGATCTACATTTTCTTCAAGTTCAGCTTTCATCCCACGCAGTTTCCGTTCGAGTTTTTCCATGCCTTCTTCGGACTGGGTCTTCATGGAATCTTTAAGTGCCTGACGGATTTTTGCTCTTGCTTTCCCTGTCACCGCCATTCGAAGCCATTCTTCATTTGGCTTTTGATTTCGGTTGGTGATGATCTCCACCTGGTCACCATTCTGCAGCTTATACCCCATGGGTACCATCTTGTTATTGATCTTGATGGCAGTAGCGTGGTAGCCGATATCGGAATGAATCGCAAATGCAAAATCTAATGCGGTCGCTCCCTTGGGCATCACTTTGAGGTCCCCTTTCGGAGTAAACACATATAATTCTTCTGCATAAAGATTCGTGCGGAAATCACTGAGGAATTCAAGTGCATCTTTATGCGTATCATCGAGCATATCCCGAATGTTGTCGAGCCAGTTTTCGTAGATATACTGTTGTGTATTTACATTTTTATATTTCCAGTGGGCAGCAAAACCTCTTTCAGCTATCTCATCCATTCTTTCTGTACGGATCTGAATCTCAACGTATCTCCCTTTAGGTCCGATGACGGTCGTATGTAAGGACTCATAGCCATTTGACTTGGGCGTAGTGATCCAATCCTTCAAACGTTCAGGTATCGGGGTATGCGTTTCTGTTAGGATGCTGTACACTAACCAGCAAGCGGATTTCTCTTTTTCAGTCGGAACACTTAAGACTATACGGATAGCGAAGAGGTCATAAATTTCTTCAAAAGGGACTTGTTTCTTTTTTAATTTATTATAAATCGACGAGATGGATTTTGGTCTGCCAACGATCCTGTATTCGAAACCTAATTCTTCAAGCTTATCTTTCAGTGGCTTAATAAATTCCCTTATATATCGCTTGCGCTGCTGCTCACTTTCGGTTAACTTCTGTTCGATTTCCTGGTAAATCTCAGGTTCCTGTATGGACAGAATAATATCCTGGAACTCGGATTTAATATTGTACAAACCTAAGCGATGGGCGAGGGGTGCATAGATATAATCCGTTTCAGCTGCGATGCTAAGCTGCTTATTTCTGGGCATCGGGCCAATCGTGCGCATATTGTGCAACCTGTCAGCAATCTTGATGAGGACCACTCGTACATCCTCCACAAGGGTGGAAAGTACTTTCTTAAAATTCTCTGCCTGTTGTGATGGCGCATTATACAAACCATCCAATTTGGTGAGGCCGTCTACGATGTGGCCTATTTTTACCCCGAATTCCCTTTGGATATCTTCGATCGTAACATCCGTATCCTCGACGACATCATGAAGAAGTGCGCATACCGCTGCAGTAGGCCCCAAACCAATTTCATTCACGCAAATCCTGGCAACTTCAATGGGATGAAAAAAATATGGCTCACCGCTTTTACGCCTCTGCTTGCTATGGGCTTCCAGCCCCATTTCGAAAGCTCTTCTGATGTTCTTTTTGTCAGTATCATCCAAAGGCGCGGGCAAAGCCTTCATCAGCCTCTTGAACTCACGTTGAAGGGCTACTTGTTCATTTTCTGTGATGCCTGACTGGGTATGTGGCATGAGTATGCAAGTTAAGGACAAAAGTAGGGATGCCGGCGTTAATGGCGTGTGAAGCCAGTTAGTAATAAACGCAGGCTTTAAATAGCCCTTTCATTTTTTCAATTAATGTCTACATTTGCAGCCGTTTTTGGAATGAGCGGGTATGGCGAAATTGGCAGACGCGCTAGACTTAGGATCTAGTGCCGCAAGGCTTGGGGGTTCAAGTCCCTCTACCCGCACTTCTTCCTAACATTTAGACCAGGGTATGGGTTTCTACCCGGGTTTTTAGTCACTGAATCCAATATTAACCCGGTTTGACACTTTCTTATTAGCATAACTTCACCGAAGCAGCTCTCAAATAGCATTAACAAGGATGAAAATTGATTTTAACCGCCTAGACGACCTCAATGCCAGGTTGACTCTGGTCATTGAACAATCGGATTATCAGGCAAAACTGGATGAGAATCTAAAAAACTACAGCAAAAAGCTCAATATCAAGGGCTTCAGGTCTGGCAAAACGCCCAAAAGCGTTCTGACCAAAATGTATGGAAAGGGCATGCTGGAAGAAACTGTTTCTACCATGCTCAACGAAAAGCTTTTCGGATACCTCGAAGATGAAAAGATTGAGATTTTCGGCAACCCGGTCATGGCTCCTGACGCAGAACCGGTTGATTTCAATCCGAAGGTACCAGGTGACTACACGTTCGTTTTTGATCTTGGATTAAAGCCGTCGTTTGATCTGGATTATAAATATGACATTCCTCTAAGCATTAGGAGCGTCATGACTGACCAGGTTTCGCTTGATGAAGATATCCTCCGCTACAGGCGTGTTTTTGGAACAGAAGAGGCGGTTGTTGATGGAGATATTGAACAACATGACAGAGTAGGGATTAAATTGAATAGGATTGAGGGAGGAGATGCTGAAGATATCGGGACGGACACTGTGGTTGATCTCGAACGCATCCAGGGTGAAGCAAAAACAACACTAATCGGGAAAAAGATTGGCGATGTGCTTGAAGTGGACCTTGAAAAATTCATGGGGTACGCCAGGGATATGTTACTTAAAAACACACTAGCGCTTGTTGAAGATCCAAATCCTGATGCGACTTTGAATTACAAGATTACGGTTGAAAGTATTGCCAGGCCACAGATGACAGAGCTCAGCGGAGAGCAGCTTTCCAAGTATGTTGGCGGCCCGGTTCAGGATGAGGCCTCTTTCAGAAAAATGCTGGAGAACAGGGAAGAAGACACCAATCGGGCACGCACTTCAGATATGAAGAAACTGGCTGTCCGGCATACGCTCCTGCAGGCGAATTCATTTAATATCCCCGAAGAATTTTTACTGAATTGGTTGAATGGACAACGTCAGCAAAAAATTGAGCCGGGATCAAAAGATGCAGGAAATTTATTCCGCGAAGCTAAATGGTCTTTACTCTTAAATAAGATTGCGAAAGAAGAGAGCCTGGAGGTCACTGAAAAAGATATTCAGAGCCAGATGACAAAATGGATCATTGAAAATGTCAACTACAGGCAGACGGATGTACGCAAGTTGATGAAGGAACTCCAAGCCAATGAGTACTTTATGAGCACCATGAAAGAAAATGCATTGGAAGAGGTGGTATTCAACCACATAATGCCACAATATCAATTTGAGGAAACGGGAGCCACGCCAGAGGAATTCGAACACGCATTTCATGATCTCCATCATCATTTGTTTGATCATGGTGACCATGAACACCATTCACATGCTTAATACCCTTAATTTAGCGTTTTAACTTAAAAGTCATCTCCTAGCTATGAATAACAATAACGAATTCTATAAATACGCCACAAAGCATGCAGGCATTTCAAGTACTCATCTTGAAAAATACATGCAGACTTCTGTACCGGATATCAATGGGTTTACACCACAGGTCATCGAGGAGCGCCAGATGAATGTAGTCGGCATGGATGTATTCTCCAGGTTGATGATGGACAGGATTATTTTCCTTGGAGTTCCGGTCAACGATTACGTTGCAAATGTGATCCAGGCTCAGCTTCTTTTCCTTGAATCAACAGATAATAAACGGGATATCCAGATGTTTATCAATAGTCCCGGAGGGAACGTTATATCCGGATTAGGCATTTATGATACAATGCAATATGTCTCTCCTGAGATCGGAACGATTTGTACCGGGCTTGCGGCTTCCATGGGAGCAGTATTGCTTGCTGCCGGCACGAAAGGCAAAAGAACCTGCCTTCCACATAGCCGGGTCATGATACACCAGCCAAGTGGCGGCATGCAGGGACAATTTACCGAAATGGAGATTTCTTACAATCTTATTAAGAGTATGAAAGACGAGCTGTATGCGATCATGGCTAAACATACGGGTAAGACTATTGAACAAATAGAAAAAGATTCTGACAGGGATAACTGGATGTCCTCATACCAGGCAAAGGAGTATGGACTGGTTGATGAAGTATTAACCAGAAGTAAGTAATAGCCCGTTGCCAGGAGTTGGTCCTGCAACCAGTAAAAATTTAATAGTATGAAAACTAGTGATGATCAATTCGGTTGTTCTTTCTGCGGACGCGACAAGAAAGAAGCGCTCATTCTCATCGCGGGGATTGAAGGGCATATATGTGAGCTTTGTGTAGAGCAGGCGTATGAAATCGTGCGCCAGGAACTGTATGACAATCAGGAGAAAAGCAAGAAAAAAGATGACAGCCTCGACGTTCCGGAACATATCACCCCACAGCAAATCAAGAAATACCTTGATCAGTATGTGATCGGGCAGAATGAAGCAAAGAAATGCATCAGTGTAGCCGTATATAATCACTACAAGCGGATCAAGAATAAGTCCATTGATGAAGTGGAGTTAGAGAAATCAAACATTCTTCTTGTTGGGCAAACCGGTACAGGAAAAACACTTATTGCAAAAACGATAGCGAAAATGCTGGATGTGCCTTTTGCAATTGTGGATGCGACCGTTTTTACTGAAGCAGGTTATGTGGGCGAGGATGTGGAAAGTATGTTGTCGCGTCTGCTTCAGGCTTGTGACTACAATGTCGAAGCAGCGGAACGTGGGATAGTTTATATTGACGAGATCGATAAAATCGCTCGCAAGAGTGACAATCCTAGTATCACGCGTGATGTTTCCGGTGAAGGTGTCCAGCAGGCTATGTTGAAAATCCTGGAGGGAACGGATGTATTGGTTCCCCCACAAGGCGGGCGTAAGCATCCTGAACAGAAGCTTGTAAAGGTGAATACGCAGAACATTCTTTTCATTGCCGGTGGTGCATTTGATGGCCTGGATAAAATCATTTCCCGCCGACTAAATAAAAATGTGATCGGATATGGCAACCAGGATAGCAAAACTATCGAAGCAGATAAAGTTGTGCATTACGTATCTCATAAGGACCTGAAGACATTTGGGCTGATTCCCGAATTGGTTGGAAGATTACCTGTTCTTGGATATCTGGAAGCATTAGATGAAGAAACGTTGGTTCGCATCATGACTGAACCTCGCAACGCATTGGTGAAACAATACAAACGCTTATTCGAACTTGAAGGCATAAAATTCACAATCACAGAAGGTGCAATTGAATACATTGCTCAAAGAGCGATTGAATTTGGCCTTGGCGCACGTGGTTTGCGATCCATTTGCGAAGCCATCATGATGGATGCCATGTTCGAATTGCCATCCAAAAAAGATGTCAAGGTCTTCGAAGTCGATCTTCGTTATGCAAAGAGCAAACTGGACAAGGTGCAGCTGAAGAAGCTGAAGGCGGCGTAAATAAGATTGCCTTTTGCTATTCCCTCTGATTTGTCCGGGTTTCACCCGGAGCTAACAGAATAAGATCCCTTCAGGATCATTAGTCAGATCACTTAGTGATCATTTGATCCCTTCAGGATCTGTCATATATTCGTTGATGGCGGAATCTTCGCATTGGTAGACCTACATCCCTGCTCCCAGCCCCATGCCCCCTGCCCCATGCTCCATGCCCCATGCTCCATGCTCCATGCTTTTTTTGTTTTCTGAATTATTATAGTATATTTATCCATCCTCCCATACAAATTATAGTGAACAGTCATGCATCCTATGCCGGTGCACTGGTCTCATATTAGATATATCGACATCATCTCTCCACCCTGGCCGTAATAAGTCAGGGTTTTTTTATTCATCATCTTTTAAGTGAATACATTAAATTCCCTTTCTTATGATCGCCGGAGCTTTTTAGCGAAGGAGATAGGGTTAAGGGCTAGAGGGGACAAATACTAGCAAAACCCTCATATTTGCACCATATGCGATTGCGAATTGAACTGAGTTATTTCGGAAAGGAGTATAGCGGATGGCAGAAACAACCGGGAGATGTTACTGTGCAGCAAACGCTTGAAGATGCGTTTTCAACCATTCTACGTGAGCCGGTTGAAGTCACTGGTTGCGGTCGCACAGATGCCGGTGTACATGCAAGGAAATATATAGCACATATGGATGTGTCATCAGGCAGTATTCCTTCAAAGCTATTGTATCAAATCAATTCAATACTGCCATTGGATATAGCCGTCCATTCCATCACGGAAACAGATTATTCGTTCCATGCCCGTCACAGTGCAGTAGAGAGGCATTACATGTACTATATCCATTTCGAAAAAAATCCGTTCATCCGCGAACAATCTTTTTATTTTAATCAAAATGCGGAGCTTGAGATGATGGCAATACAGGAAGTGGCTTTACTCCTAAAAAATTATACTGAATTTTTTCCTTTTTGTAAAACAGGATCCGGCGCAGAACATTACAAATGCACAGTGACTGAATCGCACTGGTTATTTGAAGAAGGCAAAGCTACATTCTCCATCAAGGCAAACCGTTTTTTACGAGGTATGGTCCGACTGATCGTTGGTACTTGTCTTAATGCGGGTTTGGGAAAATTGAATGTGAAGACTATCCAGGAATGTCTTGAATTACAAGTCCCTTTGCCCGTACAATTGAGTGTGCCACCGGAAGGATTGTTTTTGGAAGATGTGATATATCCGGATGATATTACTTTGTGACGTATCAAAAAATCGAAACACTTTCTTCTGCATTTTGGTCCCTGAGCTTGTCGAAGGGAAGAAAAAGCGTTTTTCCACTCACACCTTTTCCCTTATCCTTGGCCGCAAGCCAGATAAGGGAAAAGGTGTGAGTATGACTTCGCTAACCCTTCGACAAGCGCAGGGGCCATCAGAATGATGGTTAATGTTGAGCGAAGCCGAAACATCTTTCCTTTGAATCTTTATCGGTCGTTGAGCGGTAGTCGAAACGAACCGATGAATGGTCGCTGAGCAGGAGCCGAAGCGAAACGATGAACGGTCATTGTAGCCGACACGAAACGATGAATGGTCGTTGAAGTCGATACGAAACGGTAGCAGGGTCATCTACTCATCCGGAAACAACTTAAACGAAGATGCAAAATCATTGATCTTATTATGCATCTCATGTAAAATGGAATTGTCATTTCTATTCACCAATGCTGCATCCATCCATTCCACGATCTGAACACAATCCTTTTCATTCATCCCTCTTGTCGTGATGGCAGCAGTACCTACCCGAATACCTGATGTGACAAATGGACTGTGCTTATCAAATGGCACCATGTTTTTATTAACAGTGATATCAGCTTTGATTAAAGTGTCCTCAGCTTCTTTTCCGGTCAATCCTTTATTCGAAAGATCGATCAGCATAAGATGATTGTCAGTCCCATCCGATATGATATGATATCCTCTTTCTACAAACGCATTTGCCATTGCCTGCGCATTCGATATTACTTGTTTGGAATATTGTTTGAATTCCGGAGTTGATGCTTCAATGAATGAAATAGCCTTTGCAGCAATCACATGTTCCAGCGGTCCGCCCTGCATTCCTGGAAATACACCACTGTTGAGTATAGTTGACATTTGAATGCTTTCTCCTTTCTTGGTTTTCCGATCCCATGGATTGTCAAAGTCACGGCCCATCATGATGATGCCCCCTCGCGGCCCACGAAGTGTCTTATGGGTGGTGGATGTCACAATATGGCAATGCGGCATTGGATCATTCAGCAATCCCATCGCAATCAATCCTGCAGGATGTGCAATATCAGCCATCAAAAGGGCACCTACTTCATCAGCGATTGCCCTGAACCTTGCATAGTCCCAATCACGGGAATAAGCAGAGGCCCCGCAAATAATCAATTTAGGCTTGTGCGCAAGCGCCTGGTTATGCACGCCGTCCATATCTATTCTTCCGGTGGCCTGATCAATATTATAAGGAACGGCTTTGAATGTAATACCGCTATAATTGACTGGTGAACCGTGTGTCAAGTGACCTCCATGAGCAAGATTAAATCCGAGGATGGTATCACCCGGTTTCAATACTGCCAGGTAGACAGATGAATTCGCCTGTGCCCCGGAATGGGGCTGCACATTAGCATATTCCGCTCCAAAGAGGGATTTAAGGCTGTCAATAGCCATAGTCTCAATTTCATCCACCACTTCACAACCACCATAGTAACGCTTGCCCGGATAGCCTTCTGCATATTTATTGGTCAGACAGGAACCCATGGCTTCTAATACGGCCATAGATGTGAAATTTTCTGAAGCGATCAGCTCGATCCCTTTGCGCTGCCGGTTTTCTTCCTTGCTGATGAGCTCGAATATGGTTTTAGCGTCCATGGTTGCCATTGGCTTGTTGAGGTAGTTCGCTACAAAGATGTGAAAGTTTAGGCCTCCGCAGAATGATTTCGGGCCCTGTTTTTCCGTGGATAACAAATAAAAAATTTGCGGTTTAATGCGATGCTGATCGGAGTTTCCAGGAAAGATGAAAATGGTTTTATGACCTGGTCTTTTGTGAGAATTTGTATCTCATCGGTATCCCGGTTGTAGATGGCATTCGATTCGCTTCCTTCCCAGATTACTTTTCTTGCCTCATCTGGAGTCCACCCGTATTGAGCAGCACATTTATTGACTGTTTCTTCCATAACTTTAGCTTCGATGGGGCTATCCGACCACTGTAATTTATGAAGGATCCTATTCATTAAATTGAAAGTTAAAAACTGAAGCGGACCAGAAGGATAGAGTTGAAGCTGCTTGATGCTGTAATCAATGGAAACATCATCAAGCTTCTCGAAATGGGGAAGAACATCCTCAAAATTATTTTTGAAATATTCAAGTCCGACGGTATGCGAAAAAAAATATTCAAGTTCAGGGGCTAAAAAGCCTGAGCGTTTCGATGCTTTTTCTCTTCTCAATAATGTGACTATATGTTTGGCCATTAATTCTGCAGACAGTACAGTTTTGTGCAAATAGACCTGCCAGTACATGATTCTTCTGGCCACAAGGAATTTTTCTATGCTGTGCAGGCCTTTTTCTTCAACGACGAGCTGATCATTCACCACCTGTAGCATTCGCAATATCCGGTCATGT
>JBDSPM010000171.1:0-3223 GCA_039930325.1 Saprospiraceae bacterium | reverse complement strand
GGAAGGTACTTTAACCTTCTTAGCCTCGATCTTAGCTTTTTGGTACCAGGTGATTGCGTAAGAAGCGTTAAACTGATTATATGCTTCTGATCGCCTTGTAAGTGCCGGAACTAAACTGGTATCAATCTTTGTAAAATTTAATTCATCCCAACCCCAAAAAGCAAGAACTTGATTTTGAAGTTCCTGAACAGTTTGAAAAGAATTGAACCAACCTTTTTGAAGCATATCCTTTATAGGCATTCGCTCATAAATAATTCCCCGAATATTGGCATCAATTTCATCCTGGGATCTTTCTTTCAGTAACCAAAGCCGGTATGCGCTATCAAGGTTAATCCAATACTGGGGTGACGTCCCAAATATTTCACCAAAAATCTGAGCTGCTTCTAGGGTCAACGGCTGCTTGTCCTGAAGTATCTTATTAATATGTTTTGGTGAATAGCCGGTGATTTCAGCCAGATCGGCCTGCGTCCAATCACGATATTCCATTTGTTCCTGAAGGAAATACCCTGGTCCAAATTTTTTAGCTGCGCGTATTGATGTAGTCTGCTTCATAGGTTCGTTATGGCTCAATCACCATAATGATTGGAAATGGTTTTCAAAAAGAATTGTCCGGAAGCTTGTTTATCATCAGTCCAAACCACCTCCATCTCAAGCCTATATTTTCCTGAAAGACGCATGGAATAGATATTCGCTGAGCCTTTCAGTTTTTCAAAATTAAGTCCCTTGTCCGCCAATAAATCCTGGATATTTACTGCAGCTTCAATCTTTTGGATCGTGGCAAAGAACTTATTGGTTACATGCTCCGGCAACTTCAGTTTTGACTTTTCTCCGGTATAAAGCTTCAGTAGTTCCTTATCATTTATGAAAACCTCATATGCCATCAAATGGTTTAAGAATTATGACCAATATGGTAAAAGTAATACTTTATATTGAACTAGTTGGTAAAAATTACTTATTTATTGTATAATACTGATATTCAATTAATTATGCTGTTTTTGGCACTTTAAATTATACATTTTTACTAGAATGGCCATCTCCCAAACCCCATATTAACCCTCTGGCTGCTCGATGTCCATTTTGGCAAACCCCTTGTTGTAAGCTGGCCTTCATTCTTTATATATCATTAATTTCCTTTTCAATTAAGCGGTATTTGTCCTTAACATCTTCACCTGAATAGAAATCTAGCAAGTCCTTTTTGGTTAAAGTTCCTTGACTTAAAAAGCGTTTCAAATATTCTTGGTTGAATTCCATTAAAAGGATTGATTTTTCCAATTGTTTCAAAATCGCTTTGTTGTTGTCAATGTTATTCTGAACCAATGATTTGATTGTCAATACTTCGTTTATGTCTTTGATGATGCGGTTTACTATCATTGCCAAAATATCTTTGTCGAGCTCGATTTCTTTTGAATTTAAAGCAATGTCACGCGCCAACATATACGCAATCGCTAAATTACTGTAATTCCCTTTTTGAGAATTGATAATGGCAACAAATCCGACTCCTGGGATATAACCGATATTTTCGAAATTCTTAAGGATGGAGTTTTCAACTAAGGAAATATCAAAAACAATCAAACTTACTTTACTATCTCTGTTCGCTTGTGCTTCTATTAGCTGACTCCAAGCAGTATCGGATTTGCGAGCGAAAATATCTTTGCCTTCAATATCTCCTAATCGAACGCTTTTGTCAAATTTACATTCAATCGCAATTTTCAAATCAGGCCTTCCGTTCACTTCACAAATTATGTCACCCGTTTTGTTTTTCGGTAAAACACCTACTGTATTGCCTGTTAAATAAGCTCTGTCCTTTAATTTTTTGTCTGCAAAGTATTGGTTTAAAAACTCTGCAATTTCATTTTCAGCTAAAACGCCTTTGATAGTTGTTTTATAGAAAAGTTCTTTCTTCATTTTCAAACTCATTTTAACTATAACCCCATTTTTATCTGGAGCGAAAACCCGCCTCATTGCTTCAGATTGTTTGCTTGCCGTCCAGCATTGAGCAAAAACTTTGTAACCTAAGTTAGTGTATAATGGATGATTATACAAATTTTCATTGCCTTTATATTTTGCACATAAAAATGCTTTCTCATATGGATCGGTCCACTTTGAAGGAGAAACGAAAATAAATTTATTGTTTTGGAAATCTGATAATCTCTGTAAAGTATATATTCTAAAAAGAAACTTAGTGGTTGAGAATACATCCTCGCTTTGATTATTAATAAATTTTACAGCCATACTATAATTTATTAAAATTATCCAAAATATTCTGCTTAATAATATCCCCCCTTTCAAATTGCTCCAATAGTAAACTTTTTAATCCTTCCATCTTCTCTTCAAAAACAATTCCATCATCCTCTTCAACTTCCGTTCCAACATAGATGCCGGGAGTTAGCTTATAATCTTGTTTTATCACTTCAGCATTGGATGCTGCTTTGCAAAATCCATCTACGTCCTTATATTTTTTCCCTTTAGTTCTCCATTGGTGATATGTATCCGCAACAAGATGGATATCCGCATCTGTAAAGACACGCAGCTTACGACTCGCCATGGTGCCCATCTTAGAGGCATCCAGAAAAAGGACCTCATCCGCTCGCTTGCGATGTATGCCATCCTTACCATCTCTGTTTTTGCTCAGAATAAAAAGACACGCCGGAATACCTGTCGTCAAAAACAACTTATCCGGTAGCCGCACGATCGCATCGATCATACTATGGTCGACCATGTGCTGGCGTACATTTTTTTCTCCTTTGGTATTGGATGTCATCGCGCCATTGGCCATGACGATCCCGGCCGTACCTGTATCACTGAGATGAGACCAGAAAGTTTGCATCCACATATAGTTGGCACTCCCATCAGTCGTAAATTCTTCTCTCGGCCCAAATAAACGCGGATCATTCTCCGGCAGATCTTCCGGATGCCACGTGCTGACATTAAAAGGTGGATTGGCTATAACATAGTCAGCCTTCAAGGTTGGAAATTTATCATCGAGCAATGAGTTGCCTAGCCGGATATCAAAACTGAGATTGCGGAGCATGAGATTCATCAGACACAATCGCAGAGTCTGTGCCGTCATCTCCTGGCCATAGACCGAAATATCGCTTTTGTTGCCTCCATGCTCATTGATAAACTTGAGGCTCTGCACAAACATCCCTCCACTCCCGCACGCCGGATCGAAGATGCGCCCCTTATACGGTTCGAGGATCTCCACCAGCAGCCGCACGATACT
>JBDSPM010000170.1:0-2961 GCA_039930325.1 Saprospiraceae bacterium | reverse complement strand
CTCCATCTGAATTCGGATTGGATATTAAAATAAGCATTTGGTGCTATCCTGATATCAACGCCGAGTCCTACGGGAACCTGGAAATTGATACTGCTATCCTTCCGGGTGTATACTCCACCGACACCAGCTAAACCATAAGGCTTGTACCGGTCAGGATGCGGAAGGAAATAAAGATGGGCCTGCGCGTCAACACCCAGGATATATTGATTTGTGATTTCATTGGTCTTGTTGGACAATCCCATTTTAAAAGGAACATTGACCATAAGATGCTGCGTGACCGGAATGTGAACCCCAAATTCAAAACCATTACGATAATCTTTGAAAGCACCAAAATCACCGCCCTGGAAAGTCTGGTAATCGAGAAACAATCTTTTAAAGCTTACTCCAAGGTTTTGAGAAGATGCACACAGACTACCGGCAAGAAGCAAAGCAATCATAACAACCCGATGGTGTATTCCTGATATCATAGCAAAAGGATTAATAAATAAGGATAAAGATATAATCATATTTTAATATATGATATCTTATATCTTACAACTGTCGGATTTTCGGTTGATAGACTGACAAAAGATAAGAAATTAAACCTGATTCCGGGCTTCAAACAAGCCGGTATTCCTGTTTTTAACGACTTTGTCCCAATCAAACCATCTGCCATTCATCGCTACATAGACGCCGTTGGGCAAGATCTGTGCGAATGCCAATGCACTCCCCAGGTTGAAAAACCCATCTGAAGAAGTGCCAAAAGCATATGGGATCATAGCACCGGTCAAGACAATGGTCTTTGGCAGGTTTGCAGCGGCCAGTGCAGTAGCCGTCTCTACCATCCTATCCGTTCCATGCGTAATGATAATTCTGTCATACCGGCATTCAGCACAGTTCTGAATGATGATGTCACGATGTTCGTCTATCATTTCAAGACTGTCGAGCATCATCAGGGTCTTTATATCAATCTCCAATGAGCATCGTCCTCTTTCAAACATTTCTCTCAGATGTGTATCCTGGAAAAAAAGCTCACCGGTGATGTAATTGTATTGTTTGTCAAAAGTTCCGCCTGTTACAAATACCTGGATCATTAAGCAAAGGTAGGAAAGGGATTAAAAGAGTAAATTGTTTAAAGGTTAATTGTTTAATTGTTTAATTGTTAAAGGTTAAATGGGCAATATTTAATAAATTTCATGATGGATCAAAATTGCTTTTCAGGGAATAATGGACAAAATAAAAAGGGCTTCAGTAATCTGAAACCCTCCATTGTGTTCTTAAATTTTTTGTGTTAGATTTTGAATAATGAAGGATCTACAGTTCCATTCACTTTTATTATTTCAGCCTTCATCACCATAGGAGTAGGCATCGGACCATTGATAGTCAAAGTGTAGGGTATGCTGATACCATCCACTGTTTTGTAGTCGCTATATTCACTCGTTACCGTTTGGCCCTGGGCTTCATTCGTTTGTACCTCTCTTACTTTCAGGAATGTTTCCTTATCGAAATATTCAGTGCTCTTGGAACCCTTAGGAGATGTCACTGATAGCTTGTAAGCCGGTTTGCCATTGACGTCTTCAATTCCCTTCAAGTCAATCTTATAACCGGTTTCGCCAAAGAATCTTTCAGGAAACAAAACAGCTTGTTCCTTCATCGAAGTAAGGTCCTCACCTTCTACTGGTGCTTTCTGACCCATTTGTTCCATCTGGCCTTTTTCTCCATCATATACCTGTTTCATGAGACTCATTCCAGGGGCGGTCATTGACATATGGAATTTGCCGGCACTTTGAACGGTACGAGCTGTAATAGACATGCCCATAAGTTCCATTGAATACGTCTGATCGAGCGAACTGACTGCATCTAACTTAGCACGACCACCTATGGCCATCAGGTATTTGTCAACTACTTCGTTTGCAGTAACATTCAGAGGCATCGTTGACTCGTCCTTACGTGGATTAGCATAGATATCATAGAGCTGAACTTTACCATCTTCTTTATCGAATACGGCAAGCTTGGGATAAACTTCATCTTTATTTCCAACTACCACAATACGCGCTTTAGATGGAATGATGTATTTCTTTGCCATGCGTGAGACATCATCCACAGTTACTGCAGCCAGTTTTTGTAAATAGGTCTGGTAGTAATCAGGAGGCAAGCCATACAATAATGTGTTCAAAGCAAAATTGGCTACTGTTTGAGGATTCTCAAGAGATCTTGCAAATGCACCTGAAATATAACTTTTGGCAAGTTCCAATTCCTTGGGCGTGACAGGTTGATCCTTTATTTTATTAAGTTCAATTAAAAACTGCGTGATGGCGCTATCCGTAACTTCATTACGAACACTTGCTGAAGCTGAAAAAGATCCAACCAGCTCATCACTATTCAGATTTGAATAAGCTCCATACGTATAAGCTTTATCTTCTCTTAAATTTTTAAATAATCTGCCTGAGAACCCGCTGCCAAGAACGGTATTCATCACACGGGCAGGAATTTCATCGGAACTTCCAGGCTTGATGTCAACAGGATAAGTCACATTGACCACGGATTGAACTGCTCCAGCTTTATCAACAAAAGCTATTGATGTCTTTTCTAAGGTTTTAGGAAATGGATAGGTATACACAGGTGTCTTTCCTGCAGGCCACGCACCAAAATACTTTTCTGCTTTTGCTTTTGCAACTTCTGGTGTGATGTCTCCCACGATCACCAGGTATGCATTCCCAGGCTTGAAATAAGTCTTGTAATATTCCTTTGTATCATCCAATTTGATGTTAGCTACTGTGATTTCATTTGTAATCTCACCATAAGGGTGATTTGGCCCGAAATTCAAAGCACTGGAAACATTACCTGAAATGGCATTAGGATCATCTTTATTAGCCTGAAGCCCGGAAATTGTCTGCGTTTTTATTTTTTCAAATTCAGCTTCAGGAAAGGAAGGTTTAAGAATAACATCAGAAAATAAACTTAAAATTTTGTCTGTATGCT
>JBDSPM010000169.1:0-6995 GCA_039930325.1 Saprospiraceae bacterium | reverse complement strand
ACGAAATACGAAAGGCGAAGGACGAAAGACGAAAGACCACGACTCACTACATCACCACTCACTTTTCTCTCACGAAGTACACGGAGTTCACTGAGAATAATTTACGATTCATCATTGACGATTGACGATTCACAAGAAGAATGTGGAATAGAATGAAAACGGCATATCTCACAAAAAATTTAGCACGGAGTACACTGAGAGCACAGAGAAAAAACAAACTACTCACGCCTCACCACTCACCACTCACTTTTCTCGCACGGAGTTCACTGAGAACACGGAGAAAATAAGTCACATTGCCACATTTTTCACTTTTCACTTTTCACTCTTCACTCTTCACTCTTCACTAGTAAATGATCACCGGCATGATGAGCATCATCACTTCTTCGTGATCGATTTGTTCATCCGGATAGATTAGGACCGGTTTGCTGGGGACGGACATGGTCATGTGGATGTCTTCCTGGCTGAGTGCATTGAGCAATTCGATAAAGAAGCGCGCATTGAAAGCGATATCCATCGGGTCGCCCTCGAATTCGCAGCTAAGCTGTTCGCTGGCTTCATTGGAGAAGTCCATGTCTTTTGTAGTTATCGTCAGGCTGTTGTCTGCAAGCCGGAAGAACACCTGGTTAGTGGTGCGATTTGCAAATATGTTGATACGGCGCAACGCTCCGAGAAGGTGCGTACGGCTGATGTACAACATATTTTTATTGTTGACAGGAATGACCGCATTGAAGTCAGGATAAGACTGATTGATCAGCCTGCAGATCACCTGGGTTTCATCGAAACGGAAAAAAACATGTGATTTATTATATTTCAAATGTGCATTTCCCTCGGTCGGTGCGGCACCGCGCAGAAGAGACATTGCTTTTTTAGGTACTACGAAAGAACCCGTTTGTTCAGTTGAGGTTCCAAGCGCATGATAGCGCACTAATTTGTGTCCATCGCTTGCAACAAAACTTATCTTATTGAAATCAACTACGACATTTACTCCTGTCATCGCGGGACGCATCTCATCGGAAGTCGTGGCAAAAATAGTGTAGTTGATGCCCGAAAGGAGATGAGCTACGGGAATGAGGATTTCTTTATCATCTGAAGATGGGAGTGCGGGAAAATCATCCGGTGGATCGACAGCCATTTTGTACATGCCGTTCTCAGTCGTAAGAACTAATGACCGCTGATCCTGATCGATATCAAAAGAGACCTGTTGGTTCGGAAGCGCTTTCAGGGTCTCCAAAAGGATTTTGGCCGGAATGGCAATACTGCCGTCTTCTTTGCTTTCCACATCCATCCTGGTTGAAATGCTGGTCTCTAGATTGGTAGCGGTCAGGGTCATAACGCCTTTACGGATATCAACCAGGAAATCTTCCGTAATGGCCAATATTGGATTCGTGTGGATAGCGCCGGCTACAATATTGAGATGTTTCAATAAATCGCCTGATGAGACTTTAAATTCCATTTATTCCTGCAGTTAAAAGGGTATGAAATGATGATCCGGAGGGATCCCTGATGCCGTAAAGTTAACAGTAGTCCCCGATAAAACGGCAACAAAGCATGAAGCAAAAAATATACGGATCCGGCGGAAATAAATGCTTGACTTCATAGTTTGTACTTTTAGCCTATGGCACCAATGACAGAACAGCCCCAAATCCAGACAATAAAGCACCTTACTCTGCCCGCATATGGCACTTCGGTCTTGTCTAACGGAATGCCGCTTTACTATTTGAGCGGCGGTTCTGAGCCGGTCATGAAGGTAGAGGTTGTATTCAGGTCTGGAGGCAGCTTTGAGTATAAACCCGGAGTTGCTGAGTTCATGGCTGGATTGCTGTCAGAGGGGACAAAAAAGATGTCCTCAATTGAACTAGCCGAACATATTGAATCCAGAGGCGCAACAATTCAAACTCGTGGAGGAGTGGATACGATCCGGGTGAGGCTATACACGTTGACAAGGCATCTGCCTGAGCTAATGGAGGTCATCACGGATGTGATTCGGATTCCGGCATTTGATCCGAATGAGCTGAAGGTATATGCGGAAAACAAAGTTGAACGCCTTAAGATTGATCTTAAGAAAAATGAGGTCATTGCTTACAGACAACTGACAGAATCTATATTTGGAAATCAACATCCCTATGGAAAGAATATCAATCCTGAGGATTTCCTTGCGATCACCGGCAGCGATCTCGAATATCACCATCGTCATCACATACATCCTGAGCAGGGAATGGTATTCGTCTCCGGGGCTTTTGGAGAAAATGAAATAAATATCATTCGCCGGACATTGGGTGAATGGACTCCGCCGTATTCAAATGGAATAGTTTTCACACAAACTCCAAAGGTCATCGGCAAAACAGGATATATCGAAATGAAAGGGCCACAGAGCCACCAGGCAGCTATCAGGATCGGCCGCAATCTCTTTCCTCAGGGCCATCCGGATTTCACCGGCTTGTTCCTGCTGAACACCATACTAGGGGGATATTTCGGCAGCCGGCTGATGAATGAAATCAGGGAAAACCTGGGATTGACCTATGGAATTTATTCAGGTGTGGATTCATTTGCTGAAGGCGGTTGTTTTTACATTAGTACGGAAACGGCTACAGATAATATTGAAAAAGTAATTGAGGCTATTAAAAATGAAGTTCAAAAGCTGCGGACAGAACCAGTTCCCGGGGAGGAGCTTTCCATGGCCAGGAATTATCTGATGGGGCATCTCATGACCCAATTGGATGGGCCCTTTGCTTCGATGGATTACATAAAAACGCTCAAAATAGAACGGCTGGATGAAGCGTATTTTAACGAAATGATCACTACGATCCAGAAGCTGACTGCTGAAGATTTAATGAGCCTTGCTGACAAGTATATGGACCTGGAGCAATGGGTCACAATCGTTGTAAAATAAGGTATTCATGGCCCCGCTACCTACCTGATAAATGGCCAAATCGGGGAAATTTCCATTATTTTAGAAAAAGCGGTTTCTTTGTATCCCCTTTGGAAAAAAACGGATTGCGACCCATGCGAATAATCCGGTATTATTGAAGGAAATCCAATATTTAAAACAACTCCATTATGCATGAAGAGTTGATTTGGTCAAGTTAGACAAACGCATGAAATTATTTAGTCTTTTTGTACAGGAGATCGCGATCGATCTGGGCACAGCGAATACACTGATCATACAGGACGGCGTCATCGTCATCGATGAGCCTTCCATCATAGCTATAGATACCAGGACAGGTCAGACGATAGCTGTGGGTAGCCGTGCCATGCAAATGCACGAAAAGACACACCAGTATATCAAGACTATCCGGCCGCTGAAAGATGGCGTAATCGCTGATTTTCAGGCGGCAGAGAATATGATCGAGGGCATGATCAATATGATCGGCACCAAGCGAAGATTCTTCACACACCTTAAAATGGTGGTTTGTATTCCCAGTGGCATCACTGAAGTGGAAAAGCGGGCTGTCTTTGATTCGGCTGACCATGTCGATTCAAAAGAGACATTTCTCATATTCGAACCAATGGCAGCAGCGCTGGGGATCGGGCTTGATGTTGAAGAGCCGGTGGGCAATATGATCATCGACATCGGTGGGGGAACTACCGAGATCGCAGTGATCGCTTTGTCGGGTATCGTCACCGATCAAAGTATACGGACAGCGGGTGATGAATTCACAGGGAATATCGTAGATTATCTTAAGCGCAACCAGAATATCCTGATTGGCGAGCGTACGGCCGAACAGATAAAAATACATGTTGGATCTGCGTTGAAGCAACTTGACAATCCACCTCCGGACTTCGCGGTTAACGGACGGGATTTGATCACAGGCATTCCCAGGCAGATTACCATCAGCTATGCCGAAGTAGCAGAGGCACTTGACGAATCCATTGTAACTGTGGAAGAGGCCATCCTCAAAGCACTGGAGAGCACACCTCCTGAACTTGCATCCGATATATACAAAACCGGCCTGTACCTGACAGGCGGAGGCGCATTGCTCCGGGGCCTGGACAAACGTATATCGAGGATCACAAAGTTGCCCGTACATATAGCAGACGAACCGCTACGAGCTGTAGTCAGGGGTACAGGAATCGCCCTAAAAAACACAGACCGGTTTTCCTTTCTGATTGACAGGAAGCGCGTCTGATGACGCTGACTAAGTCTGGTCACCAGTATATCTTCGCCTGATATATGAATAACTTACTTCTGTTCATATTCAGGTATTCTGCCTTTCTCTTATTTGTGCTACTTGAAATAGTTGCACTCGTCCTGATCGTACGCTACAATGAAGATCAACGGGTCATTTTTCTAAACTCTTCTTCTGTCTTTTCGGGCAAGCTTTATAAAATGGCAGACAAGGCGTATAAATATGGACATTTGCAGATCATAGCGGATAGCCTGGCTGATGAAAATGCAGAACTGAAAGCGAGGCTATTCAATATGGAAAGAACCTTCCAGCATTTTTCAGGAACTGAAAAGCCACTGGATAGCTGCATACTGGAGCCGTTCAGGATCATCAGCGCAAGCGTCATAAACAATTCAATCAACGAGCGCAATAATCATTTCACGATTGACAGAGGATCACGTGACGGTATAGAGAATGGCATGGGTGTCATCAGTCCTCATGGCATAGCAGGCATAGTAGAGAAAACAGGAGAGCAATATGCCTCTGCCATTTCTGTCTTGCATAGTGCGGCACGCATCAGCGCCTCTATCAAGCGAAATAATTTTTTCGGTCCGCTTATATGGAAAGAGGCAAACCCGGAATTCATGATCCTTGAAGCTATACCGCGACAGGCGGATATCCGCATCGACGACACGATCATCACCAGCGGATACTCATTTATATTCCCGAGAGGAATATTTATTGGAACCGTACATCGTTTCTGGTCAGAGGGGGGCAGCAATTATTATACGATAGAAGTAAAGCTGCAGGAAGATATATCCCGGCTCGAACGGGTCTATGTGGTGGATTACAAAGAGGCTGACCCGCTTGTCAAATGAACAGAGAAACCATCAAGCATATCATACGGGGATTCCTGTTTCTGATCTTTCAGGTCCTGATCCTGAAAAGGGTCAGCTCAGGCAATCAATGGCTATGGCATTATGCTGATATTTTCGCTTACCCGATCATCATCCTGCTCCTACCTATCAGAATGACACGGCACTATGTGATCATTATCGGATTTGGGCTAGGGCTGATGATTGATATGTTCTATGACATGGCCGGTATCCACGCATTTGCTTTGACTGCGATGGCGTATGCCAGGGGAATCATTCTGTCCTACATGGAACCACGTGGCGGATACCAGCTCACCATGAGCCCTACGAGGCATTCGATGGGAATCAACTGGCTGCTGGTGTACACCTCCATATGCCTGATAGTGCATGTATTCCTGTATTTTACTGCTGAGATATTTACGTTTGTGTACGTGGGAAAAATACTTCTAAAAACCTTGCTGACGTTTGTGTTGTCTATGATGGCCATCCTGGGATACCATTTGCTATTCAATCCGCGCAAATAAATGGATAAAGACAGACAATCAGACAGAACCATCTGGATAAAGCGCTTTATCATTTTGGTCGCGGGTATACTCATACTTCAGACCGGATGGTTGCAGCTGATCGATCCAACCTATGGACAAAAGGCTGAGCGCACGACCTTAGTGAGACGGACACTTTATCCGGGCAGGGGACTTATCCTGGATCGCAACCAACATCTTATGGTTCATAACATTCCGGTGTACGATCTGAAAGTGATTTACAACCAGGTTCCCAAAACCCTGGATACTGCATTATTATGTCACTTACTTGAAATCAATAATTCGGATTACACCGCGCGACTTGAGAAAGACTGGCGATCTCGTCGTTTTTCAAAGTCGATACCCTTCACATTTATGGAGCATATTCCTGCTGAGAAGTTTCAGTATATTCAGGAATATCTTCATCTGTTTCCAGGTTTTTATGGAGAGTTGAGAAGCGCACGAGGCTATTTTGAAAATCACAGTGCTCATATACTTGGCTACATGTCTGAAGCAGATCAAAATAAAATAGATCAATCTAATGGCGTCTATGTGCCCGGGGACTATTGCGGATCAACGGGAGTAGAGAATTATTATGAAAACTTATTACGCGGCACCAAGGGAGCTCAGTATATTCTTAAAGACAACCTCGGTCGTGAAATACAGAGCCTTGACAATGGCCGCCATGACTCACTGGCCATTTCAGGAGACAACATTGTGCTTTCACTTGATCATATGCTTCAGGAATATGGTCAGCAGCTTTTGCAAAATAAAAGAGGGAGCATTGTAGCCATAGAACCTGCGACAGGAGAGATCCTGGCCATGATCAGCTCCCCCGGATATGATCCAAATGAATTATCCATTTCGAGGTTACGGGGAAATGTTTTTGCAAGATTACAGAATGATACGCTCAATCCTCTGTTTGACAGATCAGTGATGGCGATGTACCCGCCCGGATCGATTTTCAAACCCATATTGGCTTTGGCTGCTTTGCAGGAAGGTGTGGTAAATGAAGACAAATCAGTATTCTGCAATGGCTCCTATAATCTTGGTGGATTTCGCAGAGGTTGCCATAATCATCCTACGGTTCACAACATATCGCAGGCCATACAGTATTCGTGCAACACTTATTTTTTTACTGTATACAAAGACGTGATAGATCAGGCAGGGTATACGCTGCCTGAGATAGGAATGCGAAAGCTAAACAGCGTGCTTTCTGAATTTGGATTTGGTCGAAAGATCAGCGTGGACTTGCCCAATGAAAAATCTGGAAATCTTCCAGGCCCGGATTATTTTGACAATCTATATGAAGCAGGTAAGTGGAGATCTTCGTACATATTATCGATGGGAATCGGGCAGGGAGAATTGCAGCTCACGACATTGCAAATGGCACACGCTGCTGCTATCATAGCAAATGAAGGAACGTATACGGATCCGCATATTTTGAAAGCGAGCATACCTGCCGGTAAAGCACCAAAGACTGAATTTTATCC
>JBDSPM010000168.1:0-3857 GCA_039930325.1 Saprospiraceae bacterium | reverse complement strand
TGAATTGGCACCGAAATGACCACATACCGCAATTCCTCGAAGATCGTCATACATGTCAAGGTCTGTAATGAACCGCGTAATTCCTGCAGGGACTAAAGGCAAACTTAATTGTTGCCATGATACACCATCGTCCGCAGACTTATAAAGCGTGTAGCCTTTGATAATAAATTGCAAGTGATCAGAAAATCGTTTCAGCACAAAGTTGCTTAGAAAATCAATTTTTCTCAGTGTGTCCCAATCCTTTGAAAGGCATAGAGGAAGAACCTGAATGTTTTCATTCACTGAGCTACTACATTCGTTATACGCGGTCAGGCTTAGGATATAACATCCAGCTTCCGGATAATCATAGGATGGACTTTTATCGTAGGAAACAGTCCCGTTCCCGAAATTCCATTTATAATGCGAAGCGAAAAGTGATTGATTTGAAAATGAAATACTGAAATCATTTCGATCTAAGGAAAACAACGCTCTGGGTGCAGCACAACTTAATGAGTCGCATATATCCGATTCATCGGGATTGATCCAAAGATGACCTGTGGTATCATTTGCGCACACAAATACATCATATCCTTCTAAATCATATTCCGGCAACAATCCACTATTAATATCCCCTATTCCCTCTATCCAGGATACTGCTGTTCCCCAACCTGTCATGAGATCGTATTTCATGCGTTGCTCCCCATTTAGCAGACTGACATTGTGTTTGTTGACTAATATTAAATTTTGATCCTTATAATATCCTTCTTTTAATGTATCACCAGGTGAGAGTCCAAAATCATAGAACAGCTTTTCATTACAATACTTATCTGCGATGTAAACTTTTTTATCATCTATCCTAAGATATATAATGCTCAAACCATCATTCCGTGCAAAGGCAAGAACATTTTGTCCACAAATAGTTGTCTTATAAGTATAGGTGAAAGAAGAAGGATGTGCAGTGCCACAACAAGCATCATGATACGCATTAATTTTCAGACCCGGACGGGAGAAATAATCTTCAGTTGACTGACTATACAGTGCGCCAATAAAAAATAAAAGAATTAAGAATGAATAGCAGGTCTTCAATGCACAAAAATATATGTCATGGAAGATAAGAAAAGATATAACATCAGAATAAAAGCAATATCAATTTGTCAGGTATAAGGCAATGATGAGTAATAGTTCAGATCTGACTTTTCACAATTTTTTAAATCCATCTAGTGGCTAAAGCCAAAAATTATTTTTGCCCTTTCCACAGCTTAAAAGCCGTGGCAATTAAGAATCTCGCTTTTATTAATATCCTATAGCCGATATCCCATTCCGCAGCATTATTTTATATTGGCGGTATCTTCATTGCACTGCGACATTCCCACATCTCACATCTCACATCTCACATCCTCCGTTCTCACGCTCTCCCGCGTCACGACTTCGTCTTTGGTGGGACAGCACCGCGCTTGTCACTCCTCTCACTTGGTTCTCAACACAACCGTCCTGCCCGGATAAGTTGTACTCCCATCGTCTTCTGCTGTAATAAAAAATGCTGTGGGTTTGGAGGTCATGACTGTTTTTAACGAACCAGATTTTGAAGTAGTCCACATCCCCGAGGTGCTTTTCAGCCTACCGATATTGACATCGGAATTCTCGCGGGTTTCTGCCCAGACAACATACTCTTTACTGGGAGGAGTCAGTCGTTCTGGTGAAGCCAGGTTTTTTACTTTCAGCTGAACGGTGTAGTTGTTGTTTTTATCATTTTTTACAGAGACCCATCCTTCAGCTGCAGGTTCGACAGGCGAGATGGCAAACTGCATCTTTGATGAACAAGAAGAAAATAAAAGCGCTGCGGAAATGAGAAACACAGGCAATAAAAAATAATGGGTCGAGGTAGTTGTAGAAAATTTCATAGGAGATGATTTACGATTAAAAAACATTTATGTAGCAGTAAAACAGGAGGGGATGGGATAAGTTGTGGAGCAAAGACAGAACCGACAGGATGGGGTTGTCAAATAAGAATATTCTAACTTATGTAGTTAATAGTAGAAAATTTCCTAATATCGTGGTGATTTATGCACTTTTGCACGATTTTCCTCAAATTTTCATCTTAAAACGAAAAACTAAATGAAACGAATTCCCTTTTTTCTGGCGGCTTCCGCCTTGGTATTTTTTCTGGCTTGCACAGCTAAAGTAGAGACCAAAATGGATCCTATTCCAGCCGCCGACATGAATGTTGTTGCGGCCAGTTTTACAGTAAAAGACTTTGATATGTGGAAGAAGGGCTACATGTCCCATGATTCCATGAGAACGGCTTATGCCATGGAGACTCTTCTCCTGGGCCAAGGAGTTGACAACCCCAATATGGTCTATTTAGTCAATAAAACAACCGATCTCCAGAAATCCAAATCCTTATTTGCAATGCCTGAAATGAAAACAATGATGGATTCTTCGGGCATGATTGGTGCACCTACAATCGAGTATGCGCATGTGATCCGGTTAGATACGTCGATGGCAGCAAACAAAATGAGACTTCGAGTATCTCATCATGTCAAGGATTTTGATGCATGGCTTAAAGTATATGATGCAGAAGGAAGAGCTGAGCGCGCCAAATATGGGTTGGCAGACAGGGCTATGGCTCGCGGTTTGGAAGATCGTAATATGGTCTATATCACTTTCTATGTCGTAGACAAGGATAAAGCGATGGCAAGAGGTTCCTCTCCTGAATTGAAAAAGCTGATGATGGATGCTGGTGTTGACAGTGAGCCAAAGATGGTCCTGTATAATGTGGTGAATTAAAACTTAAAGCTTAAAAAGGCGACAGCCGGTAAGTGTTCATTCAAACGATGAATGCTTACCGGTTTTTTTTGTCGAAATTATCAGAAGAATTAAAATATATTTTTGAAAATCTTCAATCAGTTATTCTGAACCGGACAACAGGTAATAGGCAAGTTTAGCCGCAGGTTCCTGGTAATCATGTTCGGTCTGTAGAGGGAATTCGTTCTTTTTGAAATAGCCTGAAACCTTCATGGGTTGAACAAATTCGACTTCCACTTTTTTGTAGCATTGGATCAGGCCTTCGATTTTGAAGGATAGAGGTGCGGATCTGAATCTTCCTTTTGTTTGCCGTATCAGGATGGCGATGCGGTCTGGTTTGATGGAGTCAAAAAATGAATGGATAGAGGACTGAAATGCCCGGACGGATTCATTATCCGTATCGTTGGTAAGAGTTAGATAATTTCGATCGGATGGGAAGTGAAATATTTCTCCGTTAGGTTTTTTCTCAAGAGTATAGAAGATAGCTTTTGATTTGTCGATGTGGACGCCAATGATTCTCATTATTGTAAGATAGGGAAAAGGTGGGATAATTTAACTGCTGATCGCACAAAAAACCAAACTCACGATTCATGAATCATATGACTCATCACTCCTAAAAATAAAAAGGGCTGTGTTCGCAGACAGTCACTCATAATCTTAAATGATCCGATAAGTTATTACGGCTTTACCAACGTATTCATTTCGTGAGGGTTCCAGCAATTTGGAAAACCCATACATCACCCGGTCCACCTGAAATGGTGGCTCAAACCATTCACACTGTGGTCTTTGCAAATACTGATTAATCAGTATAGAGAGCCAAGTATATAAACCGTTTTTTTGCTTTGATATTAAAGCGCAGGAGCATAAAGAACTATAAACTAAAATAGTATATTAGGTATAGATTACCCACCGGGAGTCTTTTGCTTTATTATTACTACAGTAGTGGTTATTTGCGGGCCGATGTGTTTTATGCAGTTTTCCATGTATGTCATTGCAGAACGACTATGATCAATTACAGGTTAGCAACACAAAGCGATAACGAACAGTTGATTGAACTTACGTCAGGCACAAGC
>JBDSPM010000167.1:0-3314 GCA_039930325.1 Saprospiraceae bacterium | reverse complement strand
CGGGATCAATGTATATTTCATTACGGGATGTCAGTGGTAAATTAATCAGGACAGAAGAATGGAATTATTCTTCCGGACCCTCTACTTTAGAATTGACATCTGATCAACTGCCTTCAGGAATCATACTTGTTCTGCTTCAGGATAGATCTGAAAGAATCATACTGAAAGCGGTGCATCAATAGATATGAGGTAAATAAGAATTAAAGCGTAAATCCGTAATTAAAAATAAAGGTGGATAGCTTCAACAGTTATCCACCTTTTTGTTTAGTTTGCTTATAGCCTGATTTGATCAGAAAATCAATCACCTTGCGAACGTGATCACCCTGGACGAGAAAGTTGCCTTCTTTAAGACTGCCACCTGCAGAGCATATAGATTTCAATTTGGATATTAATTCTACTCTTACTTCATCCGGTCCATCATGACCTTCAATCAACGTGACCTGTTTGCCGCCCCTGTGTTTTTTATCCCTCGAAACATAAAGCTTCATTTGAGCTTTGGCTTGAGGTGTGATAAGATCATACTTATCCTGCTCTTCAAATTTATTATCAGTAGGATCGGGAACATAGGGTTCCATATCAGGGAAAAGCTCTTTTAATTTCCCCAGGTCTTTCAGAGGATCTGTCATACTTTTTTTGATTAGCGAATTTTCTTTACCGGATGTGATTTTCTAAGCATCCGCAAGATAAGTAAGCTTAGATCATTCGAGCCAAGGGCACCATTTGAGATGACAACAACGCTTTTTTTCATAGATGGGATAAATGCCACGCTTACCTGGTGCCCTCCAGTTCTTCCGGTGTGATAATACAAAAGTGAATTACCCTGTTGAATAACAAACCATCCGTCAATAACTTTAAATGCATGTGATTTATTCAAATATTTAATTTCCTTCTTTAATGCTTTCTCATTCTCTCCTGCTTCATTTGAATAGAAGTCCATATATATTTTGACAAATCGCATCAAATCCTGAAGTGAGGATTTCAATCCGATGGCCGGCATAAATGTATTCGTATTCCAGGGTGGCTGAGGCCTGCCATCCATTCCATAGCCTGGAGCAATGTGCACTGAATTTGATTCCCAGTCTACATCCAACATTGTATTGGGGCCTGTTAAAACTTTTTTGGTAAAGGCTTCCAATCCGCCAACTTTTTCAAAAAGCCAATAGGTCATCGCGTAACCAATATTGCTATAGCTGTACACTCCGGGGACAGGCTGTATACTTTGCAAATCATGTGCAAATTTTTCTATCGAATAATCTTTATACGGATCGCGCACATCGGATTCTGATAAGCCAATTTTTGGGGGCATGCGAAATAAACCTGAGCGGTGAGTTATAATTTCATCAATGGTTAATTTTTGCCACGAGGCATTACAAATGCTATCAGGAAGGAATGTACATACAGAAGCTTTTTTATCCAGCTGCAAAGAATCAAGTGCTTTTGCTATGAGCCAGGCGATAACGGGTTTCGTAACACTACCCATTTCATAAATTCCATCTTCATGCATATCCTTGCCAAAAACAAACCTGTATGAACTATCCCTGTCATCTACGCCGATCAGAATACCAGGCACAACATTGAAATCAACCGGGATGTCATACTTGAGAATCTTCCCAATCTGACTCCGAAGAACGGCGGCCTGTGACATGGCATCATGAGCTAAAGCCATAATGGACACCAGCAATGAGAACTGTAATAGTATTTTAAATAAAGATTTCAACGAGATAATAACTGCAACATGACAATAAGGTTGTTTGGTATCTTTCGGGGTATATGGCACAATTACTTTCGTCGAAAGCTACCCGCTTATTCCTGGTCCTGGGAGGTTTTTTTATAGCTAACGCCTTGCTTGCTGAGTTTATAGGCATCAAGATTTTTTCTCTCGAAAAAGTTTTTGGTTATGCTCCCTTAACGATGACCATTTTCGGCGTAGGAGATCTTGGATTCAATCTCACCGCCGGTGTGCTCTTGTGGCCTGTGATATTCATCATGACGGATATCATCAATGAGTATTATGGCCGGAAAGGGGTACGGTTTCTTTCCTGGCTTGCGGTGATCCTAATCATTTATGCTTTCCTCGCGGCCTACTTTGCGATCAAAACCCCTCCAAACGAATGGTGGCAGCATATCAGTGGCGTGCGGGATGATCCTGCCAAGAGCCTCCCAGACATGAATCTGGCCTTTTCGCGCATATTTGGACAGGGATTGTGGATCATCATCGGCTCGGTCATAGCTTTCCTGGTAGGTCAACTCATCGATGTCACCGTCTTCCATAAAATCCGGAAAATAACCGGTGAAAAAAAGATTTGGCTGCGCTCAACAGGTTCTACCCTGGTGTCGCAGCTTGTAGACAGCTTCGTGGTACTGATCATAGCTTTTTATATCGGCTCAAACTGGGACCTGGGCCGTGTTCTCGCCATAGCTACGGTCAACTATATGTATAAGTTTGTTATGGCGATACTTATGACACCTGTTATCTATGGAGTCCATGGCCTTATCGAGCGTTACCTTGGAGATGAGGCCTATGCGATGAAAATGGATGCTGCTGGTCCGTGATCTTCGAATTGGGGATCGGTGTAAAAAAAAAGTGGTTTTTGAAAAAAAAAGGAGTTTGGTGGTCACATTTTAGGGCGCTCGAGACACTATACAATGCGGAATCTTACTAAAAAGGATATTCCCAATATCTAAGTCTTAAGATTCTGATTTTGTATAAAGTTGTTAACCTAAATTCCCCAATCATGAGTTTTTCAAAAGCCCATCTCTATGACAAAAGAGACCAGCAAACCAGCCTCTTTGGCAAAGCATTCGGCCACCCCGCCAGACTTAAAATTCTGCGAAAACTCAGCCGGTCAGGTCCTTGCCACGTAAAAGAACTTTCAAAGGAACATCCCCTTTCGCAACCAACCATGTCTGAACACATGGAAGAACTCCGTGAGGTTGCATTCGTTTCATTTCAGGAAGTTTTTCCATATACTATTTATACTCTCGAAAGAAAAGAGATCGAAAAAGCGCGCGATTATTTTGATGAGCTTTTCAAATCTATCCTAGACACCATGCCACTATAAATTTCTGGGGCATTTATTCTGATCACACCATTGTAAACTGAAACCGACGCCTCGTTTCGAAACGCACTTGGCTTGACATGAAAACGCCAGGCCGACTTGGTTTGAAATTGAATTTGATTTTACTGGACTGATAAAATCCAGGGCGTCTATCAAAATCAAGCATAGTAACTAGGTTCCTTAGATGCATTAATTATTGTATATTGTCAATATATCTCTAATTTACAATAAATTATATATTTATTATTATTATAT
>JBDSPM010000166.1:0-5094 GCA_039930325.1 Saprospiraceae bacterium | reverse complement strand
ACATTTGATGCGACGTATATACTTACGTCCGACGTTAAGAAAGCATTGGGGATAACAGGAGATGTGACTATTCAGGAGAATGTCGCCTATCCATTGAAATACGAAAATGGAATATTTACAATTACATTTCCATATTAATAAATGAATTTGAATAAATGGAGGCTATAGTAGTCTCCATTTATTCTCCTTAGTTTCATTAAGCATTTTGAAAAATATTGAACATGAAAAATAAAAAAATAACCTTTATTATTCTTGGACTTTTACTATCTATCCTGCTCATTTTTTTAAATCCCGGGCAGGTTTTCACAAAAACATTGTTGCGGATAACCGGAGATTATAAAACCCCTCATTATGAATCCAAAGAAAGTATTCTTAAAAAAACCGGACAGGATCATTTGTATTATGACCGGTTGTATACATTAAAAAATTATCAGGCTTTTCAGGATTGCCAAAAAAAAGAAATTACAGCGATTCCTTTCGTACAAATTTATAATCGTGACAAAAAATTACTGAAGAATGCTTCAGGAAGTGATTGTGCCTGGGAATTAATGAATTATTTTGCCCAGAGTGATTCATCCAAATTGAAAACAGGAGATGATCAGATGTATCATTTCGTAATGGAAAGATTGGATCCAATTGATATTAAAACAGATAAGGATACCTTCGATTATTATCTCTTTTTAGGATGGGCCAATTATATTCCCAAATTGTCCAACAATTTGTTTAAACAGACAAATAAGATGGCAGAGACGTTGAAAGGAAGGGTCTGTTTTAGCTATATTGATTTTGATATGCAGGAAAAATGGAAAGATGAGATGCCTCATTGAATGAAGATGCGTAAATTATTATTTTCCCGACCGCATGATTTGGATTTTATTTCCCCATCATATGCGTCGGTTCCATATGACCGTTGTGAACAGTTTCTTTAAATTTTACTTTGGAATACGGAAGAGGTGAAGCTGACGATTGATCCTCCGTTAGGAGATATGCTTTATTTATTTCAAGCGCGGTAAATACCTGGTCCGGACAATCTTTACAAGGCCATTGAACCATGACGTTATTGATGGCACTTGCTTTCCTTAATCCCACCTCAAGATTTAAGCTGTTTGCACCAAAAGATGCTCCAGATGATACCGTTCTATATATTTTTCTTTCTTTGCCACCTTCCTGGATTGAGATAGCAACACGAGCTCCAATAGAGGACTTATTAGCTTTAGTTCCTGCCAGTTTTAACACTACCCAGTTGTTATTGTGTTCATTAGGATTTTCAAAAAAGCAATTGTAGAATGCATCTCCATCAAAAGCGCCACCGATCACTACGAATATATCCTCATCTCCATCATGATCAGGATCACCAAATGATACTCCATGCCCCTTTTGAATATTGGCAAAACCTCCGCTATAGCTTACATCCTCGAATTTCTTTCCATCCATGTTCAGATACATTTTATTTGGGACGATGCTTTGGTAAAATGGATTGCCGGTCGAAAGGTAAAAATCAAGATAACCATCCGTGTTGATGTCGCCGTAATTGCAACCCATGGTAAAAGCTACCTCCGTTAGGCCCATAGGTACACCAACTTCTTCGTAAACCAAATTGCCTTTGTTGTGGTAAAGTTTAGGAAGAAGGCCCGGATCAGCCTTCCCTTGATGGCTTAGCATCCAGTGAAGAGCGGGAGTGCCATCATTCGTAAAGGAAGATGTAAAAAGATCTTCGTATCCATCATTGTCATAATCAAAACTCCAACTTGGGAAACATTTTTGAGGCAGCCCAATATTTGATGAAAGAGGTGCCTGTATGAATCCTTTTTTCCCTTCCATATTTCCCTGGTTAATGAAAAGGAAAGTCCCGTCTTCAAGGCTGGAAAAATATAAATCAGGATACTTATCATTATTGGAATCAGTGGCGACACAGCCTTTGAAAAAATGATTCATCGTCAATCCATATTCTTTGGATTCATGTGTAAAAGTTGCACCTTTCTGATTGATATATACATCAATGCCGCGTTCATATCCGGGAAGTGATTCTTTGGCAACAACAAGGTCCACCCAACCGTCCAGGTTAATGTCTGTCCATGCAGAAGTTTGAGATGCGCCAACATAGGTCAAGCCTGCTTTAACTGTAACATCAACAAAAGTCCCTTTTCCGGTATTCATGAATAATGTATTAGGAATATCACCTTGTGTCAAAAGCCATGCACCACGCATCACATAGAGATCGAGCCATCCATCATTGTTAAAATCAGCCTGGTTCATATTTAATCCACTCGTATATCCTTTAAGGCCGACTGATTCAGTCTTGTCAGCAAAAGTTCCATCACCATTGTTCTGGTAAAATATCATTGGATCATCCGGGCTCCATGCAGAAACAACAATATCCTGCCATCCATCATTGTTGAAATCGTCCATAACCACACCACCTGCACGTCCATTTCGATTCAAACCCAATCCTGGCGCAATGTCCCTGAAGGGCTGAATTTTGATTTTGTTAGTATACCAGGAAGGATCTATCCGATAGGCAGGAGGAACCATAGAAGGATATTCACCCAAGGTCATATAGGCAAGATTGAGAAGATATTTTGTCTCCAGGTCATTTGGGAATTGTTTGAGCATGGATTCATAAATAGTGATCGCATGCCGGGAACCATAAGGAAGCTTATGAATTCCTTCTCCTTTGATGGGGATAAAACAAGACTGATGATTGTGGTTTTCAACACAATTTTGAATTTCCCCTAATCGCATATATGCAATGCCAACAGAGGAAAGCAGATTCCTTTTCGTGGCTGAATCTAATGGCAATTTGTTATCATCCACAAACTTGAGGATCGTTTCATATACAGCAGTGGAATTTTCTGCATCGCCGGCTTTCAACAGTTCACTCGCATAAGCAACTGTAAGGTTCAATTTTTTTGTGGGGTCTGTTTCTTCATCCAGCTTTGCTTTGATTAGGGCAGTGCGTTTTTTATTATAAATGGGTTTGACTATACTCAGATCGATGCTGTCAAATGCATTTTTGACCAGGATGCGGGTATCTTCTACCGGAGCAGAAGGCTTGTGGACTGTGACCGGGCTCTTTTTAGAATCACATTCGCTCAGCAGAAAGATAGCCAGTGCGGGAATCAATAGTTTTATAGTAAGAACCTTTTTCATATGGACAGCGAATATAAAACATGTGCTTAGCTTTGGAACTCTAAAAATTTATGTAAGTAAATTCCAACCTTTAACGATTAGCTTATGTCGAACGTACAGGATTTTAACGAATATCGTCAACGGATGAATGATGTCATCCTCTCCCAGGATAATAAAGTAATCAAGCGTTTTTTCAGCCTTGACAACCAAACGTATGAAGATGGCGCATTATCTGAGGTGACGAAAGAACTGCTTGGGCTCGTGGCTTCAATGGTATTACGTTGTGATGACTGTATAAAATACCATTTGGGACGATGCTTTGAGCTGGGCGTGACTAAGGAGCAGATCTATGAAGCGAGTTCGGTGGCATTGGTAGTAGGTGGATCTATTTTTATTCCGCACATGAGAAGGGCTGCGGAATATTGGGAGGAGCTGGAGAAGGGGAGTGAAAAGTGAAAAGTGAAAAATGAAAAGTCAGAGGTGAGTATAACCTGTACGTGTTAATTGGGGCAATTAGCGGCGAAGAAAGGTGGAAAATTCAATTAGCGTTAAGGGTAGAATGGCGGATTCTCCTGTTTCAGCGAGGTAATAAAATTGTCATAATTCATTTCCTGTTGGAAATAAGATTAAATTTTGATTTACTTATGCTCTTGCGCTCTTATGCTCTTACGCTCTTATGCTCGCGCTCTCATTTCTATTACGACTTAAACCAGATCCTGATAAAATTGCGTGCTTCCTGGAAAAGGATCTTCCGGTTCATTTTTGAAAATGTAATTCCGGGTCTGAGCTTGATGGGAACTCCCAATATTTTAATACCAGGTTTTGATGAAAGGAAATAAATAAATTCAAGATCAAAAAGATAACGGTCAATGTAGGTGGAAAGAAAAATATTCTTTACACTTTTTCTAAAGCCTTTTAAGCCGGCCTGCGTATCATTCACTTTCAGATGAAGTAATTTTGCATTGAATGTCCGGAGCATTTTTGAGATGCGTCCCCTTCCTTTGGGGAGATGTGCGTAATATTCTGCATCCCGTATACCAATCACCGCATCGGCCTCGCCAATAAGAATTTTGATCAAGCCTACCATACTTTCTTCTGTATAGGGCCAATCTATATCTGTGTATAAGATAAGATCTGATGTTGATGCATTTACTCCCTGACGCAGGGCATGTCCTTTCCCCATATTCTTAGAATAGCTGATCCAAATAAGATCGGGGATGTTCTGTTTCAGTATCTTTAAGGCGCTGGATTCATCGATCTGTTCGGAGCCATCGTTGACGATGATCAGTTGAAAGGTGATTTCTGCAAATCTGTTCTTCAAGGACAGATACCGGTTGACCACAACACTTTCCCATCCGGGTAAAGGATTGTAAGCGGGTAGTATGATGTCCAGGGTAGCCAATAGCCTGACAAAATACATATTTCTGCTACCGTGCATTTTTCTTGAAGGACAGGATAGACAATACCTTTATTTTTGCCTTATTGCTATGAGTTATCTTGATTCTCTAAATGAAGTCCAGCGAAAGGCTGTCATGCACACAGATGGGCCTGTCATGGTCATTGCCGGCCCCGGGTCAGGTAAAACCAGGGTGTTGACATTCCGAATAGCTTACCTTATCGAAAAGGGCGTGATACCCCATCATATCCTTGCGCTCACTTTTACGAATAAGGCAGCAAGAGAGATGAAGGAAAGAATAGCAAGTGTAATCGGTCCAAAAGGTGACAAGGTATGGGCAGGAACCTTTCATTCCATATTCGCTCGTATCCTGCGTTTTGAAGCTTCTAAAATTGGTTACCCATCCTCGTTTACGATCTACGACAGGGACGATTCCAAGAACCTGGTGGCCGATATCATAAAAGAAATGCGGCTTGACCCCAAGCAATATAATGCAAGTGGAGTGCTCGCCCGGATTTCTTCTGCCAAATCCAATCTCATCACGCCAAAGATGTATGCAAAGGATGATG
>JBDSPM010000165.1:0-4476 GCA_039930325.1 Saprospiraceae bacterium | reverse complement strand
ACTGATGTGCTTGGAAGAAATATCTCCTTCGATCCATCAAGTCCTTTGCTGTCAAACGGTCTTACTGAGATCAGGATAGACGCGCATTTTTCAGGACTCGTCTTTATTTCTATTTCAGATCACAGGAATTTCATTGATTCTAAGCTTGTTTTTATAAAATAAAAGTTCTCCAGGTACTGTGGAGAACATGCAAAAACAGGATAATACGCATTAATCTATAATGTATAGAATAATCCTTATTTGTATACCATTCATCCTCTGAATATTGCATTTTTTGATAATGAAATTTGGCATAAATGTCATCTGGAAAACAGACTTGATATTAATTCCCTGTTTACACTTTGCTTTCAATGCGTTTTCCTATTTTTAATCCTTATTCTTTTTCACATTCATAATAACTACGCAAATATGAAAAATGTAATTTTACTCTTTCTTTCCCTTTTTACTTTTCAGTTCATTCAGGCCCAATATGTCTATGAAGACTTTGAGGGTGGAACATCGGATCTGGCATGGATTGGTCTTAACGGAGTTTATAACGGTGTTGTTCCGAATCCCTCTCCGGATGCGGTGAATGGTAGCCAGTTCGTTGGATCCTATACGAACTCTGCTGATTTTGATTATAATTTTGCTTTGGGCACCCTGGGTAGCCCGGCAAACTTAACTACTCTGAATCTTATCAAAATGAAGGTGTGGTCACCAATCGCACCTGCTAAGGTTCTATTCAAATTTGAAGGTGGTGGTCATGGTTTTGAGGATATCAGGGATATTACTGTGGCTAACCAATGGGTGGAATATTCTTTTGACATGACACGTGCAGACACCTTCACCATGCTTGACAAAATATTAATCTCTTTCAATCCGGGTGTGATCAACAGTAGTGAGACATTTTACTTTGATGATATCAGAGCTTTTGTAGCACGTCAGGATTATGAAACATTTGAAAATGGCGCTACCCTGACCTGGCTAGCCCTCGATGGATGGTTCGATGCCCCTGTTGCTAATCCGGATTCAAATAGTGTAAATGGCTCGGATAGTGTTGGTGTATATGTAAAATCAGGATTGCATGCATACAGTTTGCTCCTGGCGGACAGAGGGATTCCATTTGACATGACTGTATTGAACCAGTTTCATCTCCAGGTGTATGCACATAATCCTTCACAGATTTTGATGAAACTCGAGGGTCCGGGAGGACCGTCTATTGAAAGAATAAAGAACATCGGCCTGGATCATGAATGGCAGGATTATACTTTTGATTTTTCTGAGGCTGCATCCTACACGAACCTTACGAAAGTTATTCTCTTCTTCGATCCCGGTGTTGAGATGAGTGCCGACACCTATCATATCGACAATCTCTACGCTCTTCCACAAGGATCTTGTAAAGGTGTAACTCTAAATCCTGACATCATCGACGATTTCGAATGCAATCGTAATGCAACGTATGTGAATGGATGGGATAGCCTGAGTGTAGTAAACAATCCGGCTCCGGATGCGGTCAATACATCTGCAAAAGTGGGTAAGTATGTGGATCCCGTCAATGAACAATGGGCCACGCTTTTGCTTGATTGGCAAAATCCTATCGACCTTTCCACAAAGAATCAGCTTAAAGTAAAAATATGGGCTCCGCGGGAAGTTCCTATTTTATTCAAACTGGAAGGTGGCTCATCACCAGCTAAAGAAATCTGGATGAATGTAACTCAACCGGGACAATGGGTAGAATACACAGTTGATTTCAGTGGTGAAGCGCTTGCAAGCCATACGAAACTTGATTTCTTCTTTAATGCCGGACAAGATCCACAACCAGGTGATGTCTATTACATCGATGATATTCGTTGGGCTGAGCAGACCACCGTTTTATTGGAAGATTTTGAAAATGGAGTGGCTTTTCTACCATGGGAACCCCTGGATCAGCAAACGCTTTTACACGGTACATTTGAAGTAGTGCCCAATCCTGATCCATCCGGTATCAACACATCAGTGTTTACAGGAAAGTACACAAAAGGAACTTCTGCATTTAGTACAGTGGCCGCTGTAGCCCCTGGCTTTATTGATATCTCTACCCGGCCTCAATACAATGTCGATGTTTATGCACCTGGTCCAGGCACAATGATATTCCAGCTTGAAAGTGTTTCTCAGGGCAATAAGGAAGTGGAAAGAGATATAGTAGCAGGAGGGGAATGGTTAACGATTTCTTTTGACTTCACTAATTTTCAATCCATCACTGATTGGGCATCTATACGCATGATATTCAATCCGGGCATATCAGAACCAGGTGCAGTCTTCTATTTTGATAACCTTACACAAAGCAACGCTACTGTAGATCCTTGCGAAGGAACAGTAGTAGTTCCAAACATTATCGATGACTTCGAATGTCAGCGTAATTATAGCTATGGTGCAGGTGCAGATCAACTGTCTGTTGTTGGTAATCCTTCTGTGACCACTGCAAACAGTTCAACATACGTTGGATTGTATGCAGATCCTCCAAGTGACGCGTTTGCAGCTTTATGTGTTAATTTCCCTGATGGTATTGATTTGTCATCTTACAATCAGCTGTCATTCCAGATACTTGCGGATGCTGCTGTTCCTATCTTATTGAAATTAGAAGGTGGGTCTTCACCTGGCATTGAATTTTGGACCGCCAGCACAACTCCGGGAGAATGGGAAACGATTACGGGTGATTTTTCACCACAGGTTGGTATGGATTACAGACGCGCTTGCATATTTATAAATGCAGGTGTTGATGATCCAAATCCTACGAATTATTATATAGACAATCTTCAATTTGCACATGCACCATTTACAGGCTGTCTGATGAATTTTGATGATGCTGCATTTATTTCAACAGACTGGCATTTTTTCCCTGCCGATGATTCAGGAATATTTGAATTAGTGCCTAATCCTGATCCAAGTGGCATCAATACCAGTCCGAATGTTGGAAAGGCAGTTGAAAAATCTACAAGCGGTCAACCATGGCAGGGAATGTATACAGATCTTCCGGCAACAATTCAATTCGGAAGTGATAAGATCGTCAAGATGAAAGTATATTCTCCGAAGCTGACGACCATCACCATGAAAATTGAAAATAGCCAGGCTGTTCCACCTGCTCCAAATTCTGGTGACCTGACTGTTTCAAATACTAAGGTGAATGAATGGGAAGAGTTGTCATGGGACTTCTCATCTACACCTATTACGGATGACGGTCAGTATAATCGTATTGCATTGATTTTTGATATCAATAATATTCCTACTGAAGATGTAGTATATTATTTCGATGATATATCCCTTACGGGTGGAAATTGTGGAACGACAGGCACATCAGGTCCTGTTCGTCCAGGTGCATTAAGTATATCTCCGAATCCTGTGGTTGATGAACTCAACATAACAGAACTCGGAAGTATATCAAGATTAGATATTGTTAATCTTTTTGGTCAGAAATTGGCAAGCATTTCCACCGGAAACGCAAGCAGTGCTTATGTTAATGTAAGTACTCTTGATCAGGGAATGTATATTTTGACTGGATATAGCTCAAAGGGTGAAATCTTAGCGCTATCCCGTTTTGTCAAGTTATAAATCAAATCATTCTGTAAATCGGGGAGAGCATTGCCTCCCCGATTTCTTTTTATACAGGGCTAGGCTGGGCTGCATTCTCTTTTGCGCTTTTCTTTGTGGATGTAAGACCAAAGAGATCCCGGCAGAAAAAACAATTCTAACTCCGTTTTCAATCGAAGAATTGGAGCGTCGCACTTTCAATTTCTTCTGGGAGCTTGCTGACAAAGCTAATTACCAAATCCCTGACAGGTATCCCACATTGACTTTCTCTTCAATTGCTGCTACCGGTTTTGGCCTCAGTACGTATATCGTTGGAGCGGAAAGAAAATATATTTCCAGGGAACAATCTGCAGAACGGACATTAAAAACGCTCAATGCATTATGGCATTTACCTGTGGGACCAGGCAAAGAAGGCATATCCGGTTATCATGGTTTCTATTATCATTTTCTGACATTGGACAAAGCGGTCCGGTATAAAGATGTTGAGCTGTCTTCTATTGATACCGGCTTGCTAATGGCAGGAATACTATCATCTTTGTCTTATTTTGATCAGGATAATACCTTAGAGCAATCTATCCGCATGATTAGTGATAGTCTTTACAGGCGGGTTGAATGGGATTGGATGCTGAACGATAGCATGCGGCTGTGGATGGGCTGGCATCCTGAAGATGGATTTATTCCCGCTGAATGGAAAGGGTATAATGAAGCAATGGTTTTGTTGATTATGGCTATAGGTTCTCCTACACATTCCATTCCTGCTGCTGCATGGAATACATGGTGCAGCACCTATCCGTGGGATGAATTTGAAGGACAGACTTTTATTCAATTTGATCCTTTATTCGGGCATCAGTATAGTCACGTATGGATTGATTTCAAAGGGATACAGGACAGCTATGTTAAATCAAAAGGCATTGATTATTTTGAAAATAG